>NZ_JATABH010000012.1:0-88187 GCF_036533775.1 Vibrio sp. M260112
AGTAAAATCCTTAGAGGTTGTGTGTAATAACACTTACTCTTAGTCAAAAAGCGTGCCAAAATGAAAATGTATATATTTCAACAATTTAAGCATTTGTTAATATACAAGCTGAGCAACTTTTTGCTCGAATCGAGCAAGATCTTGCTCAGATCGAGCAAAAAGTTGCCCGGAAGCAAAAAATGCACCGAGGAGACTGTGAACAATCACAAATGATGAAAAATCAGAAAATACCCCACTGCTACAGAGGGGTCGATGGAAGGCTCGATACCTCTGTACTTTAACCTCAACCGCCGTCCGATACATCAATGAGCGGGTATTGGCTGTAACACGATAGAACGAAAAACGGCCCCAATTGAGGGCCGTTTGTAAGCGTATGGTTCGCTATCCAGTGCGTTCAAACCACTGTAAGTGATAGGAGTTGTGTTTTAAAATCTCAACGTTCAATTAACGCTGTTTATTACGAACACCTTGCTGACCTGAGCTTTTCTTCGGTTTACGACGTGATGGGTTGTTGCTACGCCCACCAGTACTGTTCACGCGCTCTTCGTGACGTTTAACCGCACGACGGATTTTTTGGCTGCGTGAACGCTCACGTTTACGTGATGAGTTTGATTTGCTCTCATCAAGAAGCGTTTGACGTTCAGGACGAAGTTCTACCAATTCACGTAGGTAGTTTACTTCTTTAAGATCCAGTTCCATCCAGCCGCCACGAGGCAATTTCTTATCTAGGTAGATATCACCGTAGCGTACACGTTTAAGGCGGCTAACCGTGGTATCTTGAGATTCCCACAAACGACGAACCTCACGGTTACGACCTTCGTTGATGGCTACGTAGAAAGTGTAATTCATACCATCACCACCCGCGTAAACAACGTCTTCGAAACGCGCCATACCATCTTCTAGTTCAACACCGCGAACTAGATTCTTCACTTTTTGTTCCGTTACTTCGCCGAAGACACGTACTAAGTATTCACGCTCTACTTGACGACTTGGGTGCATCAAGCGGTTTGCCAATTCACCATCTGTTGTGAAAAGCAGAAGTCCTGATGTGTTGGCATCCAAACGGCCAACTGAAATCCAGCGAGAGCCACGGATTTTAGGCAAACGGTCAAATACAGTACGACGACCTTCTGGGTCATGACGAGTACACAGTTCACCTTCTGGCTTGTAATATGCGAGTACTCGACAGATCACTTCTTCCTGCGCTTTAGCAGAAACAGTATGACCATCGATACGCACAACTGCGTTTTCATCTTCTAGTCGTTCACCAAGCTTAGCAACGACACCGTTCACACTCACGCGACCTGCTTTAATCAAAGCTTCTAGTTCGCGACGAGAGCCATGACCAGCTCGGGCTAATACTTTCTGTAGTTTTTCGTTCATTTATCTACCTATGTGTCGTCTTCTCAGACGTCGAATAAACAAGTGCGACCAAAAATCGCGGTCGCACATTATCGCAAAAAGTGTGCTAAAAATCACGTACTTTTGATTACTCGAACGGTGCAGGATCTCCAGCACCCACACGGGCAATCACAGGTTCGTCTTCACTAAAATCAACCACAGTGGTTGGTTGTTCACCCAAATAACCACCATTAAGGATGCAGTCAACCGCATGTTCCAACTTATCGCGGATATCTTCTGGATCAGATTCCGTCACTTCGTTACCCGGTAGGATAAGAGAAGTCGACATCAATGGTTCACCTAACGCTTCAAGTAGATCAAGCGCAATGCGGTTGTCTGGAATACGAATACCGATCGTCTTACGCTTTGCATTCATTAGGCGACGTGGTACTTCCTTAGTCCCTTTAAAAATAAAAGTATAAGGCCCCGGTGTATTATTCTTGAGTAGACGAAATGCCGTGTTGTCTACTCGAGCGTATAAAGAGATCTCTGACAGGTCACGACATAATAGAGTAAAGTTGTGCTTGTCGTTCAAGCGACGTATCTGACAGATACGCTCCAATGCTTGTTTATTTTCAAGCTGACAACCAAGTGCGTAGCCTGAATCGGTCGGGTAAACCACTACCCCACCGTTACGAATGATTGCTACAGCCTGATTGATCAAGCGAGCCTGTGGGTTTTCTGGATGAACGTAAAAAAACTGGCTCATTGTAATTCCTCATTATCGAGTCTCTCGACTCTATAGTTATTCAATATGGGCTGAATCTGTTGCCGAAGGTTCAATGCCCCAATCCTTCCATACGGGTTCAACACCCGATGGCAACCATAAATTTCGACCTAGCTCCATCCAAGGAGATGGATAATGGAAGTCGCTACCTTGCGAAGCTAATAGTTTGTATTGTATAGCATAATCTGCCAAGTTGCGCCTTTCTTGTTGAGCTTGTTGCGGCTGTGCGACTTCCATCGCGTCACCACCGGCTTCAGTAAAGGCTGTTAACAGACGCTTGATCCATTTTGCCGTTAGATCATAGCGCCCCGGATGCGCGAGTACCGCATGCCCTCCAGCTTGATGAATCGCGTCAATCGCGTCTTTCATCGAGCACCATGTTGGGGGCACGTACCCTGGATTGTTACGAGTTAGGTACTTTTTAAAGACCTGCTGCATGGTCTTCGCATATTGGTTATCCACCAGCCATTTGGCAAAGTGCGCTCGGGTAATTGGTGCGTCGCCTGCAATAACCTTCACCTCTTCCAACACGCCCTCTCGAGTGGCTTTAGCCAACCTGCTGGCGATCAGTTCCGCACGACCTTCTCGATGCTTTTTTTGCTGCTCAATCAAGTCAGTGAGCGCTTGAGAGTGGGGATCGATGTTTAATCCAACAATATGGATATCTTTGTTTTGCCACACAGTGGAAATTTCAATCCCGTTGATCAGTGTCAGCGGTAAATTATTTTGCTTTATGTACTGATGCGCTGGCTCCAGTGCATCGACCGTGTCATGGTCAGTGATCGCTAAAACTTCAAGCTGAAAGCTCAATGCTCTATCGATTAATTCATTGGGAGGTAATCGTCCGTCTGAGGCTGTAGTGTGACTATGTAAATCAATTCGCATAATTTTAGTTTTTTTGGTTGACTTTTTACCTCTGCACTAGTTAACTAGTACACAAATACGAAGTACCTGATTTAAGGCTCACTATGTTACAAGACATCCAACAAAAGCAAAAAGCAAAAGTTACTGCTCACTCTATTAATAATAGAGCAGCAGATCTTGCTTGGTGGCGCACTTGGACAAGTTCTTGGTGGGCTAACGTGTACTTTTAATAAGTGAAAAGCATGTTCAAAAGCCCGCTGCCGAAGCGGGCTTTTTTGTTTTGTAATCTGTCTCACATCTAACTGCTCAAACAATGGACAAATTTAACCGAAACTTGATTGGGCGACTGTGCGCTTTATGCGACTATGTAGGCAGGAAACTATTTTTAGAGATAAGGAGGTCTGGTGAACAAGGCCATTGAAATCAAAAAGCTAGGCGCTATCGAACTGCTTCGAACCACCGCACCTTATGCCGAAGATCCAACACAGTTGTTTCACACCTTATGTGAACACAAAAGTGATAGCTTACTGTTAGAGTCGGCGGAAATTGATTCGAAACAGGATCTGCAAAGTCTGCTTATCGTAGATTCAGCTGTTCGCATTGTCTGTTTTGGCCATACCGTGACCATGACAGCCTTAACGGAGAACGGTAAAAACCTACTTACTCACCTCACCAACAATATCCAAGCGAATATCGAACACTCGTTTGATGGCAATCAGTTGGTCCTCCATTTTACAACGCCTTGTGACACGATTGACGAGGATTCTCGTCTGCGTGAGGCCTCATCATTTGATGCCTTACGTTTGATTCAACATAGCTTTGATATCGACTCGCTACACAAACACGCCATTTTTATCGGCGGTCTGTTTGCCTATGATCTTGTGGCGAATTTCGAACCCTTAGGCGATGCAGAAGCGACAAACCAATGCCCAGATTATGTGTTCTATGTGGCCGAAACCCTGCTCGTGGTCGATCATCAGAAGCAATCTTGTGAACTGCAAGCGACACTATTTGCGGACACTTCAAATCCAACTCAACTAGAGCAACGCCTTGACTCTATCCGCCAACAGTGTGCAGAGCTCAAGCCATTACCAAAAGCGACATTGGTCAGCGATACCACAGCGACACCAAGTATATCTGATCAAGACTTCTGCCAGATTGTTCGCGACCTCAAAGAATATGTCGTCAAGGGAGATGTGTTTCAGGTTGTACCTTCTCGCCGCTTCACATTACCTTGCCCGTCGCCTCTTGCCGCTTACAAAGCACTGAAGCAAAGCAACCCAAGTCCTTACATGTTCTACATGCAAGATGAGTTGTTTACTCTGTTCGGCGCGTCACCAGAAAGCGCACTTAAATACGAAACTCATACCAATCAAATCGAGATATACCCTATTGCCGGTACTCGTCGCCGTGGCAAACGCGAAAACGGAGAGATTGATTTCGATCTCGATAGTCGAATTGAACTTGAGCTGCGTACCGATAAAAAAGAGAACGCTGAGCATATGATGCTAGTCGACTTAGCACGAAACGACGTAGCACGTATCTCTCAACCAGGTACACGTCACGTTGCCGATCTGTTGAAAGTTGATCGCTATAGCCATGTCATGCACTTAGTGTCTCGCGTGGTTGGGCAACTTCGCGATGACTTGGATGCCCTACACGCTTACCAGGCTTGCATGAATATGGGAACACTAACCGGCGCTCCTAAAATTCGCGCAATGCAGTTAATCCGCGATGTCGAACAAGCCCGACGTGGCAGTTACGGTGGTGCGGTGGGCTATCTAACGGGCGAAGGTACGCTGGATACTTGTATCGTTATTCGTTCTGCGTATGTTGAAAATGGCATTGCACAGGTTCAGGCTGGCGCAGGGGTGGTATTTGATTCTGACCCACAAAGCGAAGCCGATGAAACGCGCGGCAAGGCACAAGCAGTAATCTCTGCTATTCAAGCAGCACACAAGGAGTAGCATCGAGATGGCAAATATTATATTCATCGACAACTTTGATTCGTTCACTTACAACTTGGTTGACCAATTTCGCTCTCTTGGTCATCAGGTCACGGTATACCGCAATAGCATTTCTGCCCAAGCGATTGAAAGCGCCGTTGCCGAACTCGAGAATCCCGTCGTACTCTTATCTCCCGGGCCGGGCGCACCCTCTGAAGCTGGCTCGATGCCTGAGATTCTTCAGCGCTTAAAAGGTAAGGTGCCAATGATTGGCATCTGTCTCGGGCACCAAGCCATTGTGGAAGCCTACGGCGGCATTGTCGCGGGCGCTGGCGAAATCATCCACGGTAAAGTTTCGATGATGGAGCACGAAAACCATGCGACTTACCAAGGACTGCCATCACCGTTGGCGATTGCACGCTACCATTCACTTGTCGCAACCAAGGTGCCTGAAACGCTGACTATTACCGCAGAGGTTGATGGTTTGGTTATGTCTGTAGTACAAGAACAAGACAAGGTATGTGGATTCCAGTTCCACCCTGAGTCAATCATGACAACATATGGCGCAACATTGCTTGCGAATGCCATTGAATGGGCTCTAGAAAAGAACAATAAATAAGGAAGAGAATCATGGAACAGATTATTAATAAGCTCTACGAACAGCAGTCGTTAACTCAGCAAGAGAGCCAGCAGTTATTTGACGTGATTATTCGCGGCGAATTAGACCCTATTTTAATGGCGGCAGCATTGACCGCTCTGAAAATCAAAGGTGAAACACCCGACGAGATCGCTGGCGCTGCTAAGGCTTTGCTCGCTAACGCCAATCCATTTCCACGCCCAGACTACGACTTTGCTGACATCGTCGGCACAGGGGGAGACGGTCACGACACAATCAACATTTCTACCACAGCGGCATTTGTGGCAGCGGCATGTGGATTAAAAGTGGCAAAGCACGGCAACCGCAGTGTCTCTAGTAAATCAGGCAGTTCAGATCTGCTTGATTCATTCGGTATCAACTTAGCAATGAGCGCCGAAGACACGCGAGCTGCGGTCGATACTCTAGGCGTAGCATTTTTATTTGCGCCGCAATACCACCTTGGTGTTCGCCACGCAATGCCTGTTCGCCAAACCATGAAAACTCGAACCATCTTTAACATTTTGGGCCCGTTGATTAACCCTGCTCGCCCTAACATTGAGCTGATGGGCGTCTATAGTGAGGAGCTGGTTCGCCCTATCGCAGAAACCATGTTGCAGATGGGGATGAAACGCGCCGCGGTTGTCCACGGTAGCGGCTTAGATGAAGTGGCGATTCATGGCAAAACCACCGTCGCTGAGATTAAAGATGGTCAGATCCATGAGTACAGCCTGACACCAGCTGACTTTGGTCTTGAGGCGCACCCTCTTGAAGCGATCAAGGGGGGATCTCCTGAAGAAAACCGTGCGATCATTACCAATATGCTGACTGGTAAAGGAACCGACGCTCAGTTAGGTGCTGTAGCCGTCAACGTGGCGCTTTTGATGCGTTTATTTGGTCATGAAGATCTCAAAACAAACACACAACAAGCCATCGAAGCGATGAACTCCGGTAAGGCGTATCAGTTAGTTCAGCAACTCGCAGCACATGCATAACAACGGCAGTACAAGGTAAGCACAATGACTCAGGTGAAAGATAAATTATCCGAGCACGTTTCAGTGAAAGAAGCTGAGATGGCAGAAGTATTGGCAAAAATTGTTAGAGACAAGCATCAATGGGTCGCTGAACGTAAGCAAGCCCAACCCTTAGCCTCCTTCAAAGATACACTGGTTGCATCTGATCGCAGTTTCTATCAGGCGCTCAATCAACAAAAAACCGTCTTTATTACGGAATGTAAGAAGGCATCTCCGTCTAAAGGCTTAATCCGTGCAGAGTTCGACCTAGATTACATTGCTAATGTTTATAACAACCATGCGAATGCAATCTCAGTACTGACTGATGAGAAGTACTTCCAAGGTAACTTTGAGTTTTTGCCTCAGGTGAGGAAGCAAGCCAAGCAGCCTATTCTGTGCAAAGACTTCATGATTGATCGCTATCAGGTTTACCTTGCACGCCACTACTTCGCTGATGCCATCCTGCTGATGTTATCGGTATTGGATGACAACGAATATGTTGAGTTAGCTGAAGTCGCTCACTCTCTTGATATGGGTGTCCTGACCGAAGTTAGCAATGAGGAAGAGTTGCAACGTGCTGTCGCATTAGGCGCAAAAGTGATTGGCATTAACAACCGTAACCTACGCGACCTTACAACGGATTTGAACCGTACCAAACAACTTGCTCCAACCATCCGTGAGCTCGCACCTGATGCCGTTATTATCTCTGAATCAGGAATTTATACTCATCAACAAGTTCGTGACCTTAGCCAATATGCCGATGGTTTCTTGATTGGCAGTTCATTAATGGCTGAAGATGACTTAGAACTTGCAGTTCGTAAAGTGACCATGGGCGAGAACAAAGTCTGTGGGCTCACCCACCCTAACGATGCCGCGAAAGCCTATCAATCTGGTGCCGTTTTTGGCGGACTAATTTTTGTTGAACAGTCTCCACGCTACGTCGATCAGGAAAGCGCACGTCTGACAATGAGCGGAGCCCCGCTCAATTATGTCGGCGTGTTCCAAAATCATCGTCTAGAAACCATAGTCGACACCGTGTGTGAACTGGGTTTAGCCGCTGTTCAATTGCATGGTAGTGAAGACCAAGCATTTGTAAATCAACTGAAGTCCGCACTGCCACCACAAGTAGAAATTTGGAAAGCGTATGGTGTGAGTCAATCCGTTCCTGTCCTACTGAGTGAAAACATCGACCGCCATTTACTCGATACCAAAGTCGGTGCGCAAGTTGGCGGGACTGGCCTAGTGTTCGACTGGTCGTTAATTGGCGACCCATCCAAAGTCATGCTCGCGGGCGGTATCACTCCTTTCAACGCTCAAAAAGCGGCCGAGCAAGGATGCCTTGGACTCGACCTTAACTCAGGCGTGGAACACTCTCCGGGCAAAAAAGACGCAGACAAACTCGAACAAGCTTTTATTGCGATTAGAAACTACTAAATTATCAGCGACGTGAGTTGCTTCACGTTGGACAAAATTAAAGGAATTAAACACCATGGCAAAACTTGATGCCTACTTTGGCGAATATGGTGGTCAGTATGTACCACAAATTCTCGTTCCAGCTCTGGATCAGCTTGAACAAGCATTTATCGACGCACAACAAGACCCTGAGTTCCAAAGCGAATTCATGTCTCTGCTCCAAGAGTATGCAGGCCGTCCGACTGCCTTGACCTTGACGCGTAACTTAACCAAAGGCACCAAAACCAAACTTTACTTAAAACGTGAAGATCTACTGCACGGTGGTGCACACAAAACTAACCAAGTGTTAGGACAAGCCCTGCTGGCAAAACGCATGGGTAAGCACGAAATCATCGCGGAAACCGGTGCAGGTCAACACGGTGTTGCTACCGCTCTTGCATGTGCATTGCTTGGTCTCAAGTGCCGTGTTTACATGGGTGCGAAAGACGTCGAACGTCAAAGCCCTAACGTATTCCGCATGAAACTTATGGGTGCAGAAGTCATTCCAGTTCACTCTGGCTCAGCGACGCTCAAAGACGCTTGTAACGAAGCATTGCGTGACTGGTCTGCCAGTTATGAAGAAGCACACTACCTCCTTGGCACTGCGGCAGGCCCTCACCCATTCCCAACCATAGTTCGCGAGTTCCAACATATGATCGGTGAAGAGACCAAAAACCAGATTTTGGCTCGTGAAGGACGTCTCCCAGATGCGGTCATCGCCTGTGTCGGAGGCGGTTCAAACGCTATTGGGATGTTTGCCGATTTCATTGAAGAAGAGAGTGTTCGCCTGATCGGTGTTGAACCTGCTGGTAAGGGTATCGATACTGACCAACATGGCGCACCACTGAAACATGGTAAAACAGGTATCTTCTTTGGTATGAAAGCCCCCTTGATGCAGGATGAGCATGGCCAAGTTGAAGAGTCGTACTCTGTCTCTGCCGGCCTAGACTTCCCTTCTGTAGGTCCACAGCATGCTTACTTGAACGCTATTGGTCGAGCTGAATACGATAACGTAACGGATGATGAAGCGCTGGAAGCATTTCAAGAGCTAGCACGTAACGAAGGGATTATTCCGGCGTTAGAATCATCTCACGCATTAGCTCACGCGTTACGAATGGCACATGAAAACCCTGAAAAAGAACAATTACTTGTGGTAAACCTTTCTGGTCGTGGCGATAAAGATATTTTCACTGTCCATGACATTCTGCAACAAAAAGGAGCGATCTAATGAACCGTTATGAAAAGCTATTCACGCGCTTAAACGATGCCAATCAAGGTGCTTTCGTTCCGTTCGTAACGGTTTGCGATCCTAATCCTGAGCAGTCATTCAAAATCATGGAAACCTTGATTGAGTCTGGTGCAGATGCCCTTGAGTTAGGTATTCCATTCTCAGATCCTCTGGCAGACGGCCCTACCATTCAAGGGGCGAACATTCGTGCTCTTGAGGCGAGTGCAACACCTGATATCTGCTTTGATATGATCGCGAAGATTCGTAGCAAATATCCAGATCTACCAATTGGTCTGCTTATGTACGCGAACCTAGTTTACTCACGTGGAATAGATAACTTTTACCAACGCTGCGCGAATGCAGGTATTGACTCTGTGCTTATCGCAGACGTTCCGACCAACGAAAGTAGCGAGTTTGTCGCTGCGGCTGAAAAGTTTGGCATTCATCCAATTTTTATCGCACCGCCAACAGCGAGTGACGAGACGCTTAAGCAAGTTTCTCAATTGGGTGGTGGCTATACCTATCTACTTTCTCGAGCTGGTGTTACTGGTGCAGAAACCAAAGCCAACATGCCCGTTGGTGACATGCTAGAGAAACTAAAACGCTTTGATGCGCCACCCGCGTTGCTAGGATTTGGTATTTCAGAACCCGCTCAGGTAAAGCAGGCGATTGAATCTGGTGCTGCGGGGGCAATTTCGGGCTCTGCGGTGGTCAAAATCATCGAAAATAACCTTGATGATCCACAACAAATGTTAAATCAACTGGCAAACTTTGTTTCTTCAATGAAGTCAGCAACACATAAGTAACGTGGCAGCTATCTAAACTTCTATGAGATCAGCTTTTTATCAAGCATAAAAAGCTGATCTTTTTTTAACAAATCCCCCCCTTTCTTGCCACTGCTAAACAGCCGAAATAAGCAATCATTTCACCCTAAACCATCACTGTATCAAATAGCAAACGGTTGCCATTGAGCAAAAAATTAGCACTCGTCAATAAATCATCGAGTAATCCGTTGAACATGCCCTGTTCGATATTGCTAAATGTAAAATTTAAGTGTACAACTCAAGACGAAATTATTATCCAATTACAAGTTTTCTCTTGGTGGGTAATTCTAGGAATTTAAATTTTCTTAGCACAGAGGTTATGGAAGTGTTAAAACAAAAGAATTTACTAAGCAACATTGGCGTACAAGTCGTTATTGCCATGATCCTGGGTACTGCCGTTGGTGCCTTCATGGGTGACAGCGCTACCATGTTCGCTCCACTTGGTGCGATTTTTATTAACCTAATCAAAATGCTGGTTATTCCTTTAGTTGCGGTTGCCCTGATCTCAGGTGCGGCAGGCCTAGGTAACAGCCAGTCTGCTGGTAAAGTGGGTCTAGTAACTTTAGGTTACTTCGGTCTAACTTCAGCATTAGCCGTTGCACTTGCGCTGTTTATGGGTGAAGTATTCAAACCTGGACTTGGCATCGACGTATCAGGCGTTGAAGGCATGTTCTCAGCAGAATACGCTTCTAAAGGTGAGCTACCTACTTTCTGGGCAACCATTACTGGTATGATCCCAACTAACGTTTTCCAATCACTTAACGAAGCAAACATCCTTCAGATTCTGGTTTTCTGTATGTTCTTTGGTATTGCAATTTCTAAGCAGTCAAAAGAGCGTCGCGAACCAATCATGAATGGCGTGAACTGTATTGTTGATGCAATGGTATGGATGATCAACAAAGTCATGATCATTGCTCCAATTGGTGTATTCGGTCTGATGGCTGAAGCGGTCGGTACGTTTGGTTTTGGCGCGCTAATGGTCGTCTTCAAACTATTCGTTGTTTACGTTGCCGCTATCATGATCTTCGGCTTCATCGCTTACCCATTAATGGTGCATATCTTCACTAAGACTTCAGCGAAAAAATTCCTTGTTGCTATGAAGAAACCACAAGCGGTTGCACTATCAACAGCGTCATCTATGGCAACGCTTCCTGTAACAATGGATACCGTTGAAAATGAACTAGGCGTAAGAAACTCTACCGCGTCGTTTGTTCTGCCTCTAGGTGCAACCATCAACATGTCTGGTAACGCAATTTACTACGGTCTAGTGGCAATCTTCTTTGCTCAGCTATTCAATATCGACCTAGGTATCGGCGCTTACATCGCGATCATTGTGACCTCTACACTGGGTGCGGTTGGCCAAGCGGGTGTTCCAGGTCCTTCTTTCCTTGTTGTCGCTGTTCTTCTGGCTGCTGGTATTCCAATTGAAGGTCTACCGCTACTGTTCGCTCTAGACCGTATCTTCGATATGATTCGTACAGCACTTAACATCACTGGTGATGCAGCGTGTGCGGTTATCGTCGACGCGCTTATTGAAGAAGAAGCACAACAAGAGTTGAAACAACAACAAGCTTAATGCTTCTCGATATTCAGTTAATAGAAAGCCACTCAAAAAGAGTGGCTTTTTTGTATCGGTAATACTTTGAGAACCTGCGAAGCTATGACCAGAACACTATGATTTCATGCTCACTTAGAGTGTCAGATATGGCGTGACAAGACGATGAATATTCACTTTGGCTTCAAGGCGAGCGGCTAGCAGATACATCCCCGCTATTTTCCGGTGCAAGAAAATTGCGTCAGCAGGCGGTGTATGCCAATAGTCTTGCTCCATGCTCAATATCGTGCCCGCTTCTCGTAACCTCTGCGCTAAACCACTCGCTTTAAAGTCATACTCTTGGTCGACCAACATAGGCTCACACGCGAGAGTAACTAACTGCCAAATGGCCGTTCGCTGACTCGGTAATATGTCTTGGCTAAAAAAGCCGATTTGCTCCAATGCGTTGTTTAGACCTTGCTCGTCACCTTGCAACACAGCAGCTAATGCGTTTCGGTAACCATCGCTAAACCTAGGTTGATACTCTCGCGTGGCGCCAAAATCGAGCAATCCAATCTGTTTGCTGTCTGGTAAATAGATATAGTTGGCGAAATTGGGATCTGTCTGAACCATTTTGAACTCGAATAGTTCTCTAAACATTAGCTCTAATAACCGATGCATCACTAAGCTGCGTTCTGGCTGCGCAAAACTGGCGACCTCTTCAATGGCAATGCCATCAATAAAGTCCATCGTCAGGACAGACTGAGAAGTGATGGTCGAATGAATGTTTGGCACAACAAAGTGCGCAACATCCTGCAAAGCTAGCGCATAACGCTCGGCAAACAACGCCTCTCGCTGGTAGTCAGCCTCATCATGAAGTTGTTTTTTGGCTTCATCCAGCAGTCCCTTGTAATCCACCGATTTCGGGATTAGACCGATGATATTGAGCAAGGTGCCGACATTGTCGACGTCGCTATCAATACTCTTTTTTATCCCTGGGTACTGAACTTTGACAGCGACCTTTTCTCCACTGTCACTATAGGCGAGATGCACCTGACCGATAGAAGCACTCGCGATGGGCTTAAAATTAAAAGCGGTGAACTTTTCTTTCCAATCGCGACCCAGCGATTGCTCTAGTACAGTATTGAGTTGCTTTGCCGGCAATGGTTCTGCGTTGGAACGTAATCTTGCCATAATATCTGCCAACTCGGGTTCAAGAACATCCCCTGCATCCATCGACAACATTTGGCCAAGCTTCATTGCAGCTCCCCGTAAATGGGCGAGTTGCTCAGTGACCTTGGTGATATTAGCGGGCGTAAGAATGAGATCTTTCGCTTTAGGTCGATGCCCTTTTGCAAGTTGTTTGGTGCCTTCGCTCAGCACGTTGCCGGCGACACGCGTGGCTAAAGAGGCAAGCTTGCCAAAGCGCGATATTCTGTGTGTAGGTATGTTTCTCTGTTTTGTCGCCATAATACTTCTCTGCGGGTTTTACCCTTGTATACGTGCAAACTCAATCAACAGGCTTAAACCAAGCATAACTATTGTCAGTGAAGGTGTTTGAATTGCAGCTCAACCAAACGCTGGTAAAGCTCACAACTCTTCATCAGTGAGTCGTGGTTGCCAACATCAACCAATTTGCCTTGATCAAGTACCGCAATCTTATCTGCGTGTTTGATTGTCGAGAGACGGTGAGCAATGATGATGGTTGTGCGCCCTTGCATTAGTTCTTCCAATGCGCGTTGAACGTGATGTTCACTCTCGCTATCTAGTGCACTGGTCGCTTCATCTAACAGCAAAATGTTGGGATCTTTTAGAATCGCTCGCGCGATTGCAATTCGTTGTCGTTGCCCGCCCGAAAGGCGTACGCCCCGCTCGCCCAAAAAGCTGTTATAGCCCTGTGGCAAATCGACAATAAATTCATGAGCGTGCGCCTGTTTAGCGGCAGCGATGACTTGCTCATCCGTCGCTTGAGGATTGCCGTAGCGGATATTGTGAAAAACATCATGACTAAAAAGGGCTGGCTGCTGCGGTACCAACGCCATTCTTTGGCGCAAATCGCTCGGCGTGAAATCACGCACATCGACTCCCCCTAACGTTACTCGTCCACTCTGAGGGTCATAGAATCGCTGGAGAAGTTCGAACAGCGTCGTTTTGCCAGCGCCAGAAGGCCCGACCAAAGCGAGTACTTTCCCTTCTTCTACGGCTAAATTGAGCTGGCTCAGTGCCGCTTGATCCGGTCTTGAAGGGTAATGAAAGTTAACTGCCTCGAAGGTCACATCGGCGCTGAGTTTGACGGGGATCAGCTTAGTTTCAGCAGGCGCGGTAATGTGGCTTTCTACCTGAAGAATCTCTATCAAACGTTCCGTTGCACCTGCGGCGCGTTGTAGCTCCCCCATCACTTCTGAAATCGTGGCAAGTGAAGATGCCACCATGATGGCATAGAAGACAAATGCAGCGAGATCGCCAGCACTCATTGCCCCGTTAATCACATCGCTACCGCCAACCCACAACATGCCCGATATCGCGCTGAAAACGATGACGATAACGCCAGAAATGAGTATCGCTCGCTGCTTTACCCGTTTACGACCAATGGAGTAAGCACGTTCAACTTGATTGGCAAAAAATGCTGTCTCTTGGGATTCTCGGCTGTAGCTTTGTACGGTTTTTATTTGTTCAATCGCTTCTCCAGCGTAGCTGCCTACGTCGGCCATCGAGTCCTGACTCTGACGAGATAATGTACGAACTTTGCGCCCATAAAATAGGATTGGCACCAGTATAAAAGGCACGCTGGCAAGCACGATCAAAGTCAGTTTGATGTTGGTGGCAAACAGCATGATGATTGCCCCCACACACATTAACGCACTGCGCATTGCCATAGAGAAGGAGGATCCGATGATACTTTGCAGCAAGGTAGTATCGGTGGTGATACGAGACATGATGTCACCACTGCCATTGGTCTCGAAATAGCTCGGGTGTAGCGTGATAACATGATTAAACACCGCGAGGCGGATGTCGGCGCTGACGCGCTCACCCACTGATGACACAAGATAAAAACGGAAAAATGTCCCCACGGAAATGAGCAGTGTGATAAGTAAGATAAAAACGATCGCGCTATTGAGCTCTTCAATCGACTGCTGAGCAAATCCTTGGTCGATTAATACTCTTACCCCTTGGCCGACTGCCAGTGTCAACGAGGCGGTAAAAACGAGAGCAATCAGCGCCGCCACCACTTTGAGCTTATATGGTCTGATAAAGGTCATTAACTCTAGCAATATGCTGAGATTCTTGTTGTCAGGTTTTGAAAACGTCGCTGTCGATGCTGAATCGTTACGAGCTGGGATTTGCGATTGCATAACACGGCCTTGTGATTATCAAATTGCAGCGGGGTTCGCTTAACAATGCCTCACTAGACTATCGCTAGTTGGTAAAGATAGAAACCGTTTCCCTATCGAGTTGGCAAAAAAAAGCCTGACCGGAGTCAGGCTTTAAGTCATTCTATCCTATTGATTATAGGAAGTGGAAAGTCGCGTTAAGAGAGAAGTTCTTAACGTCTTCTTCTTTCATTGAGAATACGTTGTAGCTTGCGCCTAGTGAAATTGGCCCCATTACAAAGTACTCAGCGCCAACACCGTACATCATGTCAATTTCGTCTTCTTTGAAATCGCTATTGCGGCCAGTCAGTTCGTAAGAGTGAATACCCGCTTTTGCGTAAATGTGAAGCGGACCAAAATCGATGCTTGGTTTTGCTGCGAAGTAAACAGCTGAACCTTCTAGGTTTAGTGTTCTGTTACCGTAAGTAACATTGTCGAAATCACCAAAGTTTTGGTAACCCGCTTCCAAGCCGATGAATGGAAGAATGCCTGTACCAACGTGAACGTTGTACGAGGTTGATGATTCATTGCCCAGATCCGCTTGACCCACACTTGCGCTGCCGTAAATCCAAGAGTCCGCAGAAGCTGTAGCTGATGCGCCAATCAGAGCTAGCGCGAGTAGTGTCTTTTTCATAATAAACCTTCTCTAGTTATAAGTTGCAGAAGCTTAGGCTGGCAAGCTTCTGCCGTATTTGTCAAAATTCCGAACTGTATATTTACTGATGCAATTTGCATACCTAACAGGCATCAATTGCCATTTTAACTCGTTTGTCCGATACCGGATATGGCGTACCAAGTTGTTGAGCAAAGAAACTCACCCTCAATTCCTCTAACATCCAACGCACTTCTTTGACGTTATCAGGCACGGCAACACCCTTAGGTATCTTGTTAAGCAGCTCTTTGTAATCATTGCTGACCGACTCAATCTTGAGCATGTGCAAACGATCTTTGTTAGGGTCGATCGGCAGTTTTTCCATCCGACGCTCAATGGCCTTCATATAGCGAAGAATATCAGGTAGACGTTTCCAACCACACTCTGTCGCAAAACCTTTGAAAATCAACCCTTCAATTTGCGCTTTAATGTCAGACAGGGCAAAAGCCATCGTAAAGTCAATCTTGCCTTTCAGCTTCTTATTGATATTAAAAGCCGTTGTTAAAATTGTCTCAACTTGTTGAGCAATTTCTACCACAGTGTCACCTAATTCAGCGCGTACGTGCTCTTTAAGCTGTTCGAACTGTTCTGGCTCCCACACCAAACCACCTTTCTCTTCTATCAATTTATCAACACCACAAGCGATACAGTCATCGATGAGATCGAGAACTTTACCGTAAGGGTTGAAGTACAAACCGAGCTTCGATTTGTTTGGCAAGTTGGTGTGCAGATACTTAATCGGTGACGGTACGTTTAACAATATCAAACGGCGCTGACCGGCTTTCATTGCTGAAATTTGCTCATACTCGGTTTCGTATAGCTTGATTTCGACGCTGTCTTTGCTGTCAACGATCGCTGGATACGCTTTAACGTCATAACCACCGCGTTTCTGCTGATAAACTTTCGGTAGCTCGCCAAAGCTCCAAGTGTGCAAACCCTGCTGCTCAATATCATCGTCAGCAACTTTTGACAGGGTTTCCTGCACCTTATCTTTTAAGCTCTCTTTGAGTTCATGAAGGTTACGATGCTCTCTGAGCTTGCGGTTGCGATGATCAACGGCACGGAAAGTCACCTTCAAGTGGTCGGGAACTTGCTCTAGATTCCAATCTTCGCGAAGTACTTCTACCCCCGTCATTCGACGTAGCTCTTTCTCCAATGAATCCAGCAATGGCGACTCAAAAGGCGTCGAGCGTGCTAAAAATGCATCAGCGTAGTTAGGGGCTGGCACAAAATTCTTACGGATAGTCTTTGGTAACGACTTGATAAGGCTGACCACCAACTCATGACGTAAACCAGGAATTTGCCAATCAAAACCAGC
This sequence comes from Vibrio sp. M260112, assembly GCF_036533775.1. NCBI lineage: Bacteria > Pseudomonadati > Pseudomonadota > Gammaproteobacteria > Vibrionales > Vibrionaceae > Vibrio > Vibrio sp. M260112. Next base: position 16,965 of record NZ_JATABH010000012.1, read on the forward strand.
GGGTTCTACTTGGTTTAATATTGGCAGCGGCAGATGAACCGTTACACCGTCGTTATCTTCACCAGGCTCAAACTGATAACTTAGTTTGAGTTTTAACCCATTCTGGTGCCAGAAGTTAGGGTAATCCAGATCGGTGACATGACTGGCATCGCCTTTAAATAGCATCTCTTTTTCAAAATTCAGTAGCTCTGAGTTTTGTTTTGATGCGTTCTTCCACCAAGTATCAAAATGTTTGCCAGACACAACTTCGGTGCCCACGCGCTGATCGTAGAAATCAAACAGTTCATCATCGTCAACCAGAATGTCACGGCGACGAGATTTGTGTTCGAGTTCTTCAACTTCTTGCAATAACTTACGGTTTTGCTTAAAGAAAGCATGTTTGGTTTCCCACTCTCCTTCCACTAAAGCACTGCGAATAAAGAGTTCACGGCTGACGACTGGGTCAATGTTGCCGTAGTTAACCAAACGCTTTGGTACAATAGGCACGCCGTAAAGCATCACTTTTTCGTGAGCCATAACCGCAGCACGTTTTTTCGACCAATGTGGTTCGCTGTAACTGCGTTTAATCAGATGCTTCGCTAAAGGCTCAATCCACTCTGGCTGAATCTTGGCGATAATACGACCCCATAGCTTGGAGGTCTCCACCAACTCTGCCGACATGATCCACTTCGGCTGTTTTTTGAACAGACCTGAGGCTGGAAAAATATGAAAACGAGCATTACGTGCGCCTTGATAATCATTTTTCTCTTGGTCTTTCATACCAATATGAGAAAGCAAACCAACTAAAATCGCACTGTGCACACCTTGGTAGCTCGCCGGTTCGTCATTGAGTTTAAAGTCCATTTCACGCATTGATTGATGGACTTGGAAGTAGACATCCTGCCATTCACGAACACGCAAGTAGTTCAAATAATCTTGCTTGCACTGTTTGCGGAACTGGTTGCCCGTCAATGCCTTTTGTTGCTTCTGAATGTAATCCCAAAGGTTTACCAAAGTCATGAAATCTGAATCTTCATGGAAGAAGCGACGGTGCTTGTCATCCGAAGATTGCTGCTTGTCACTTGGACGCTCACGAGGATCTTGGATCGAAAGCGCAGACGCTATGATCATTAGCTCCTTCAGTGCACCATATTTAGGCGCTTCAAGTACCATGCGTGCCAAGCGCGGATCGATAGGCAATCTTGCTAATTGGCGTCCAATCGGCGTCAGGCGTTTTTTCGGGTCTTTCGCTTTTTCATTGATCGCACCCAACTCTTCCAGCAAACGAACACCATCTTGGACATTTCGCTTATCTGGCGCTTCGACAAATGGGAAAGCTTCAATATCACCCAGTCCCAATGCCGTCATCTGCAAGATAACTGAAGCTAGGTTGGTACGCAGGATTTCTGGATCAGTAAACTCTGGACGAGCATTAAAATCCTCTTCTGAATACAAACGGATACAGATCCCTTCCTCAACACGACCACATCGACCTTTACGCTGATTTGCACTTGCTTGAGAAACTGGCTCAATGGGAAGACGCTGTACTTTAGTTCGGTAACTGTAACGACTGATACGCGCGGTACCAGGGTCAATCACGTATTTAATACCTGGTACCGTCAATGATGTTTCGGCTACGTTAGTTGCCAGCACAATTCGACGTCCGGCATGTGGCTGAAAGATCTTGTTCTGTTCGCCAGCTGACAATCTCGCATACAGAGGCACAATTTCTGTGCTCTTTAGATTGCGTTTTGCTAACGCATCAGCGGTATCACGGATTTCACGCTCACCGTTCATAAAGATCAGGATATCACCCAGACCCTCTTCACAAAGCTCGTCAACCGCATCGAAAATGCCCTGCAGTTGGTCACGGTCAACATCGTCATCACCAAAAAGTGGACGGTAGCGTGTTTCAACAGGGTAAGTACGCCCCGACACTTCGATGATCGGTGCGTTACCAAAATGCTTAGAGAATCGCTCCGGATCGATCGTTGCAGACGTGATAATAATCTTTAAATCCGGACGACGCGGTAACAGCTCTTTGAGGTAGCCGAGAATAAAATCGATGTTTAGGCTACGTTCATGCGCTTCATCGATAATGATGGTGTCATACTGGTTCAGAAAACGGTCATGCTGAATTTCAGCCAGTAGAATACCGTCCGTCATTAACTTGATCTGTGTATTGTCAGAGATTTGGTCGTTAAAACGAACTTTATAACCCACAAACTCACCGAGCTGTGTTTCCATCTCTTGTGCAATACGACTAGCGACAGAGCGCGCCGCAAGACGTCGAGGCTGGGTATGACCAATCAGACCATATTTTCCACGCCCGAGTTCGGCACAAATTTTTGGCAGCTGCGTCGTTTTTCCTGAACCGGTCTCACCTGCAACGATCACGACCTGATTCTCTGCTATCGCTTTCGCAATATCGTCTTTTTTCTGGCTGACGGGGAGGATTTCAGGGTATTCGATTGTTGGTGAGCTATGCCCTCGCTGCTCTGCTTCCATCATAGACTTGGCAATATCAAGCGCAATCTCATCAAACACGGCAGAGCGTGAGGCGTCATTCTTAATTTTACTGGCACCCGAAATACGCTTACTCAAACGGAAGCGGTCGCGCAGCATGCACTCATTTAGGGCTTTACGTAACGTGGCTGCGCTATTTGTTGATGCAGTCATGTTGGTCTCTTTTTTAGGCTGTGACGAAGTCAAAGCATTTCCTATTTTTTATTTCTCATTCAAAAGCGTGCGAATTGTATCACACAACTTACCGTCAGGCTTACACCACTCTGTTCTGCAAACATATTAGCGTCTAAACAAAGCTAGTGTTATACGAGTAAACCGTTCCAAGGAAGCACTATCATGGGCTCGTTAGAGTTTTTATGGCGATGAAAACCGAGCGGCATCACTGCCGCTCGGTTTTAAGAGTTTGGCCCAGCTAATCGGCTCGGATCAAAAATCGATCTGGACGTAGATGGAATTGTAGTTACTGCCACCCTTAATGCGTCCGTATTGAGAGGCTTTTTCAAAAATCGCGCTGCGATGATGCAAAGAGTATCCGACCCAGACTTTATCGAAATCGCGGCTATTGAACAGATCCCCGACATTGACATCAAAAGAAAAATCAAGATAGTTCAAATAGTTACTAGGTGTGTAGTCTTTCGATTTCATCTCTTCATGTTCGATGTAAGTAAAACTGTCGATATAAGAGACACCCTCTGCGAAACCAAAACGCCATTTGGTCGGCCAATCAACGGTGTAATACGCCTTAATCGCCGCAACATATTCAGTGGCTGACGACTGAACGTCTGATGACCAATGGTGAACAATACCCGGCGTGAAATAGATATCAAGCGGAACGCCAAAGATCTCATCGGTTAATGGGTGTCCATAAAACGACGAAGTCAGTTGGTTATTATAGGGATCTTTCTCGGTGTTAAATTTCATAATCTCACCGAGATTGGATGGCGTAGCCCAACCGTGTGCAACCCTGAAATAACGCTTGTTGGTTAGCTCGGATTTTGGCGCTTTGCTCTTGTCATTAAAGAATCCAAAGCCAAGATAAACTTCACCTTGATATCGGTCGTTAATTGCAGAAGCGTTATAAGCATTATTATCGAGACGAGTGACACTGGTCGCGCCAAGCAAGTACAAGTTGGAGTAAACATGGTAGCGTGCACTTACCCCTAGCTTAACATCCACCCCTGCGCCAATTTGTTCATTGGTCTGCCTCGCAAAGGCGTAATACTCGCTATTAAAATCAGCACCTTTATAGCGTACAGTCAGATGAGGTTCCAACTCCCAATCGCCAAATTCATAATATCCTGAGGCCGTGAGGTTGGCATGAATACGAGAATCTGAATCAGACATCAGTTCGCTATCAAGATGCCACTGCTGGTCAATTTGGTATCTAAGTTGAGCACCAAAATCGAAGGTATCGCCTTGAAGGGCATTTTGTGCCGACGCAGGAATATCGACAAAACGTAAGCGCATTAAACCATTCAACTGGTAACGCTCGTCGCCCGATGTGTAAAGATAAGCGCCACCTTCAAGTCCATTGACGAAAAAGTGGTCATTATTAAAGTACATCAGGGGAACAAACGTGCTGACGGTCTGATCCTCACTCTGAGTATTAAAAGGAATCGACGCCATTCGATACACTGCTGCTATACCCCAATCTTGTTCTCCGATTGAAGTGTCTTGACTTGCGAGCAGTTGCATTGATGTCATGCTGCTAGCCATGGCGGCTAAGGCAATGAGACGTTTATTAAATGTCATTATTGGTCCAAAAGTGACGAAGAGAGCCAAAATCTAGCTAAACATCGCAGTTAATACTTATGTTTCTTGGTCATTCGTCGTTAAAATATATATATGATCCACTAAATCAAAATATTGTGAAAGCATCTGAACTAAAAAGTTTATTAAATTCACTGCCAGAAGGGAGTGATCCAGACATCGTAACAGGTGAAGCCTGGCTACCAGAGCGCCTGATTGATACGTCACAAGATGGCGAAATGATGTTTTTGCATTTCGACTCAGCACCAGAAGAGACTCAGGGAGAAGAGGAAGGTCGCGGTTTTGTCGAACATGAAGTCGCCATGATCCGCCATCGCTTTGAACAGATTCTTGAAGAAAGTTCGGACACGAAAACGAAAGCAGATGCCATGCTGGCTCTTTTTCTCATGGGTCATGAACTTTCCAGCTCAGACATCATCGAAATACTGGAAGACCCTGAAGTCCCTGAGCCACCCACTGAGTAGTCAATGAATAGTAAGTTACCCTTTGTTATCGCAGGCCCTATATTAAGAAAAACAACCGCCAACGACTTGGTATTTTGGCTGGTTACCAGTGAACCACTGCAAGGCAAATTTGAACTCAATCTAGAACCGAACCAAGGTCAAATTTTCAGCCAAGACCTCGAACAGTGTAACCAGTTACCGCTTGGCGCTCACTGCTATCTCACCTTGGCACACTTCCGAGGTCAATTTCCGACCGATGTCGCCCTCAGCTACCAGTTTGTGACGCAGCATGGCGCAATAACGGAACTTTGCCCCTACCTGCTGTACGAGGATGAAATCTCACTAACATTTCGTATCTCAACCAAAGCTGACTATATACTTCATGGCTCTTGCCGTAATCCTCACCATCCAAGCAAAGATGCACTGGTTGCGGCGGATAGAAAAGTCGCGATGCAAGAGTTGCAGCAACGTCCTGACTTGCTAATGATGAGTGGTGATCAAATCTATGCAGACCATGTCGCTGGCCCGATGCTGGATGCCATTATTCAAACCATTCAACTTCTTGGATTACCAGACGAGCGCTTCGAAGGCGCGCCTTTCTCCTCGAGCGAGCAGCTGTTTGCACACCCACACTGCTATTATTCGAGAGATAAACTCCTCCCGCACTATGTTGACGACGGTCATTGGTTAACCAAACTGTTGCCACATCGAAACGCGCCAATATTCAGTTCTCGCGAAGCAGAGAATCATCTGGTTACCTTCTCAGAGTTCTTCGCGATGTATCTGCTGGTTTGGTCACCCGCTCTTTGGCATTGCGTCAATATGGATCGCTTGCTCGACGCGGGCTTTACACATGGTGGCCAATCGATATCACCAAAATTTCAACACAAGTGGCGCGAGGAAAAAGCAATCATAAGCCAGTTTGTCACTGGCTTACCTATGGTACAAAGATTGTTCGCCCACATCCCTACCTACATGATTTTCGACGACCACGATGTCACCGATGACTGGAACCTCACTATCGGATGGGAAAAGGCGGCGTACAGCCACCCTCTTTCAAACCGAATCATTGGGAATGGGTTAATTGCGTACTGGCTCTGTCAAGGCTGGGGAAACGAGCCTGACAACTTCAACCAAGAGTTTCTCGATGTAGCGAATCGCTTTATCCAACAACCTAGTTGCCACGCACAAGACGATTTTATCCGCTACCTATATACTTTTGAACGCTGGCACTACACCATTCACAGCTCCCCAAAAGTTGTCGTGTTGGATACCAGAACACGACGCTGGCGGTCTGAATCTCGCATGAACAAACCTTCCGGTTTGATGGATTGGGAAGCCTTGATCGAGTTTCAACATGAGCTAATGCATCAAGATAAGGTCGTAGTGGTGTCGGCGGCGCCAATGTTTGGCGTTAAGGTGATCGAAGCTTTGCAGAAAGCGGCCACCGTGATTGGACAACCTTTGGTGATTGATGCTGAAAACTGGATGGCGCACCCAGGAAGCGCGAACACACTACTAAGTATCTTTACCCATACCAAAACACCGACCAATTTTGTGATTCTGTCGGGCGATGTTCACTACTCATTTGCTTACGACATCAAACTGAGGTTCCGACGTAACAGTCCAAACATATACCAAATCACCTGCAGCGGTTTTAAAAATCATTTTCCAGAACCTCTGCTGGCAATCTGCGATCATGCCGACCGTTTACTATATTCCCCCCGCTCTCCGCTAAACTTTCTCACCAAACGTAAGCGGCTAAAAATCAAGAAGCGCGATCCAGAGACACCAGGAACACGTAGATTAGTTAACACCAGCGCAATCGGTGAGTTGAAACTGGATCAACATGGCAAACCATCGCGAGTTTCGATTTTGACCGCAGAGGGCGTTGAATGGGACTTTCCTCCGATAAAGGAAAAGTAAGGTTTATGTAAAGTGACTTGTTATTGCAGCTATTCATCACTATCTATAGCTGTAGAGACGAATTTGAGGCAACAACTATGTTGAATTCCATTACCCAACTCTTTAAGCAACTCCTTGATGGGCAAGATCTGGGACACGCTAACATAGGCGAGCCAAATCTGGCTATCGCTTCCCTTCTGTGCGAGGTTGCCGGTGCCGATCATCAGGTCAGTGAACAAGAAAAAATAGCCAAGAGACATCTGCTCGAAAAACTTCTCGCGATTGATGAAAATCAGGCAATAAGTCTGCTCGCGAGAGCGGAACAAAACAGCAAAGAGGCTTCATCACTCTATGAATTCACCTCTCAACTTAGAGAACTGAGCCAAGAAAAACGTTTTGATTTGATACAAGCGATGTGGCAAGTGGCGAACGCCGATGGACAAATCGACCCATTAGAAGACTCTGTGATTCGAAAAACTGCCGAGTTACTCTACGTTGACCACAGTGAGTTTATTCGCGCCAAGTTGTCGGTCACTGACCAAAAATAGAAAAGGGAGCGTGAGCTCCCTTCGTTTTTATCACAGCATTGTCAGTGCCAGCTTAGCTAAGTTGTACGCGTCTACGTAACCAGAGTGCTGGCGACCTTCCCACTCAATACCTTTACTTTCTTGAGCGGCTTTATGACCTATTCGCTTGTCTTTCAAGCGGTTTTGAATCCGATACAAAGTGGCAAGGTTGATGAATTCATTGAAGGGCATATCAATCCCTTTTGCTTTGCACTCCGTACGCAGCACGCGATCATCTCGCCCCCAAGCGGCGTATATCTTATTTGTGCCACCAAAGTTTTTCACCATCGACTTAATCACTTCGCTAAGCGGACGCCCTTGCTTTTCTATTTTTCGCGGTGTAATTCCGGTCAATTGAGAACAGAACAGTGACACTTCATCGTGCTCAGGTTTAACGTAGTACTGAGCTCTCTTAACAATTTCACCGCTAGCGAGATCAATTTCCGCAAGCCCGACTTCAATAATTTCGCCAGTGGTACCGACACCGTTTTCATTCCAACAGCACATTTCCAAATCGAAACAAACAACACGGTTATGGTTCATGGTTCGCCTTTGTTGACAATATTGTGAAAGCGCAAAATTCTACATCAGAAATTTGAAAAACTCGACTGCTTGGCCGTTGAGTGTTCAGTTATTCCGCGATTGATACACAATTACGGCCAGTCTGTTTACTCTTGTACAATTGTGCGTCAGAGACTTGCATTATGCTCTCCTCATCTTCGTGACGTCTAATTGCAGCGCCAATACTCAATGTACAACGAATCTTTTGTCCACCATGGGTATGCACAAGCTCAGCGACTGCACAACGAATTACATTCAGATAATCTCTTAACTGATCTTTGTTCGTGACTTTAGAAAGAATACAAAACTCATCGCCGCCCATACGCACAAAGATATCTTCTTTAACCAAATGTTGTTGAATAAGTTTCGCGACACACACAAGCATTTCGTCACCTGCAACATGACCAAAGTGATCATTGATTAACTTAAATCTATCAATGTCAAAGGTGATCAGGGCAAAGCTCTGATTGGTTTTGACCAGCTCACGTAAATACTGGTTAAACGCTCTACGGTTATAAATACCCGTTAAAGAGTCATGCACAACTAGGAACTGTAGCTCCTGAGTACGCTCATCGAGAAGTACCGCTAAGTGCTCTTTGTCTCTCACTAGCAAATAGACAATAAAACTCAACAGACAAGCGATCGTTAGGCCAGAGAGAAAGATAGCTGCGAGCACCAAAGAGTCATTGCGGGTAACCTGCCTGTCGAGTTTAAAATCGACTAGCCATTCACGATTGGGCAACACCACGCGTTTAGTAATCTCGATACCTTGGGTGTAGTTCCAGTTTGGGCTGCGGTAGAGGATAGGATCATCTTCGGCATCAAACCCCATGTCCGTAACTTGTACTAATAAGTCCTGTTCCGTTGTGGTTCTTACCACAATCGATTCAAAGTATTTGGTTGAACGTATAACACCAATTACCACACCAATCAGTTGATCTTCGTTTTCTAAATCGAACACTGGGTGATAAACAAGAAGACCCGATTTCGCAATACTTCTGTCAAGACCATCTTGTAGCAAACGAACTTTATCCGATACGCTTGGCTCGCCTTTCATCGTAATGTTATTCAGTACTCGTTGAAAGCGCTCGCGCGACGAGTAGTAACCCAATACGCTGATGTTTTCTAGGCTGCGAGGGTAAACATCAGAAGCGGTGTAGACAGGTTGGTTATCCGTCATGATATAGCCGGTCGTTTTCTCACCATCTTTGGGTACTGTGTAAATATTGAAATCAGGAAATGTTTTCCGAACCTGTTCAATATGACTGGGAATATCCTGCTTCTCGACACGTTGCATCCATTGTAAAGCGATCAGCGTTGGTGAAGACGAAACCACTTGTTCAGCAAAAACCGGAAATCTGTCCCAATCCTGTGATTGCGTAGAATGAAAAAAGTTCGCCCCTGCACCGATAAAATGGAGATCACTCTGAACGATTTGTTGGAGATTTTCTGCTTGCTGATCAGCCAGTTTATCGACTAACGAGATGGTATATTTCAGCTGTGACTGATACGCAAAGTAAACCGCATAAAATGCAACGAACAGAGAAAAGAGAAATGTTAAGAAGGGATAAAGGAAGTGCTTTTTATTAAGTCGTTGCATAACGCATTTTATGTTTACAGCTTTGTCGAAATATCGGTCACATTGTAGCCCTATCCAATTGATGACTTAAAGCGCAAACAACAATTTGATATGAAACAATTTACGTTTCGTGGCGCATGCCTCTTTTTGCGGCAAAATTCGGTCAAAAACAGACCAAACGGTGACGAAAATTCCTGATAAGACTTGTTTTACTAGCCGAATGGCGACTTGATTATGTTACTATCTGCCCCAATTTATCAGAATAACGTGGTTCTCGTTCCAAGCTGAGAACCAAAGCAGAGATTGAGCCAATCTCTCCTTTCATTAAATAGTTAAGAGAAATGTCATGACGTTCGATTTACAAATGATCCCTCAAACGTTCGATATGCTTCACGCAGGCCTCGCTGCATCAAGCGTTTTGCTTCTTCTTATTTCGGTGTCTCGCAAATCTAAAGTGATCGAGAAAGTGGTTGAGAAGCCAGTTGAAAAAATCGTCGAAGTCGAAAAACCTGTCGAAAAGATCGTTGAAGTTGAAAAAGTCGTTGAAGTCGAAAAAATCGTCGAGAAAGTCGTCGAAGTAGAATCAAAACTTGCAACCGCTTCAACCGACTCGGCGATGCAACTCCTTGCGCTAATGCAGCAAGAAGCACGATTGATTGATTTCCTCAAAGAAGACCTGACTTCATTCTCAGATGAAGAAGTCGGTGCAGCCGCTCGTGTGATCCACACCGGTGGTCAGAAAGTGCTTAGTGACTACGTCACACTAGAACATATTCGCAATGAAGACGAAGAGACACGAATCACTATTGAACAAGGTTTCAACCCACAACAAGTTCGCCTTACAGGTAACGTAACGGGCAGTGCACCATTCCATGGCACACTCGTTCACAAAGGCTGGAAAGCAAGTTCGATGAATCTGCCAAAGCTGGCTGAGAACTATGACGCAACAGTTATTGCTCCTGCAGAGGTAGAGCTGTAATGGAAACGCAAAACATTGCTCAACAACCGACTCAAGAGCCGCTTGCTAAATTTAGTGTGGGTATCGACTTAGGCACCACTCACTGTGTGCTTTCTTACGTCGATACAACCGATGAAAACGCGCGTGTTGAAGTCATGGCGATTCCACAACTAACCGCACCTGGCACCGTGGAGAATCGGAATCAGTTGGGCTCGTTCCTATACCAGCCTCATGAGCACGAGATGAACCCTGTGTCTCGAGTCCTTCCATGGACATCAGAGCCAACCGCGCTCGTTGGTGCAATTGCGCGAAATCTAGGCTCAAAAACACCGATTCGTTTGATTGCTAGTGCAAAATCTTGGCTGTGTCACGGTGGTGTAAACCGCCGTGACGCTTTCCTACCCGCAGGCAGCCCAGAAGAGGTTGAAAAAGTGTCACCTCTGCGAGCGACTGAGCTCTATTTAGAGCATCTAAAACAAGCGTGGGATTACAGAAATCCGAATCATCTACTTGCCGATCAGGACGTGACCATCACCGTACCGGCATCGTTTGACCCTGCGGCACGTGATTTGACCGCAGAAGCCGCTCGCAACGTGGGTTTTGTCCACCTTACTTTACTTGAAGAGCCTCAGGCAGCGTTGTACAACTGGATTGATAACAGCAATGACAAGTGGCGCGATGAGGTTTCTGTTGGCGATATCGTACTGGTTGTCGATATCGGTGGTGGTACAACCGACCTTTCTTTGGTTGAAGTGACTGAGGATGAAGGCAATCTCACCCTAAATCGTATCGCGGTTGGTGAACATATACTCCTTGGCGGTGACAACATGGATCTCGCCCTCGCCTATCGCTTGAAAATGAAACTAGCTCAAGAAGGGAAAGAACTTCAGCCGTGGCAAGTTCAAGCCATGACACACGCTTGTCGCGACGCGAAAGAGGCCCTTCTCAACGATAGCGAGCTACAGTCGGTTCCTATTGTGGTACCTAGTCGCGGCTCTAAGCTGCTAGGCGCAACTTTAAAAACTGAGCTAACACAGCAGGAAGTTCAACAGACTCTTGTTGATGGATTTTTCCCTAAAGTGGCGGTCACTGAACAACCTGTGCAGCGTAACCGTGGTGCTCTAACTCAGATGGGTCTGCCTTACGCTCAGGATGCAGGCATCACACGCCACATCGCCGCCTTTTTAACTAAACAGGCCAATGCTCAAAACGGCGAGAATCCGGCTCAAGACTTCAATCCTTTTGCCAATATGCCTGGCATGGGTGGCAGTGCTCAACCATCGAGTGATTTTATTAAGCCTACTGCTATCTTGTTTAATGGTGGTGTACTTAAATCTAACTTGCTCGCTCACCGTCTTGAAGAGACCATCAATGAGTGGTTGATTGATGCTGACTGTGAAATGGCAAAACGACTCACTGGCGTTGACCTAGATCTTGCAGTCGCAAGTGGTGCCTCTTACTATGGCGCTGTTCGTCGTGGTCAGGGCGTACGTATCCGCGGTGGTATTGCTTCAAGCTATTATGTGGGGATCGAAAGTGCGATGCCAGCCATTCCTGGTATGGCTCCACCAATGGAAGCATTATGTGTTGCACCATTTGGCATGGAAGAAGGTTCTCAAGTTAATGTACCAAGTCAGGAATTTGGTCTGATCATTGGTCAGCCTGTCAACTTCCAGTTCTTTGGTTCTACGGTTCGCCGTGACGATGAGGCTGGGACACATCTTGACCACTGGGCACCAGAAGAGCTAGACGAGCTACCAGAAATTCAGGTAACACTACCCGTCACCGAAGGTCGCCGTGAAGGCGAAGTCGTGCCGGTTACCCTAGCCTCACGCGTTACTGAGCTCGGCACGCTATACCTAGAAGCTATCGCTGCCGACAATGGCCAAAAATGGCATGTAGAGTTTGACGTGCGCGAAGACGCAAGCTCGAATACACAATCACTATAAAAATTTAAGCGGCACCTTTTGGTGCCGCTTTTCCTTATCTCGTAAACAAGGGTTTTGTTCTATGGCATCGCCTCGTTTTTTAGTCGGTATCGATTTAGGTACAACCAATACGGTTGTCGCATTCTGTGAAATTACTGACGACCTACAACATTCCAACGTGTCCCTGTTCGACATTGACCAGCTTATCGGACCTGGCGAAGTGGTTAGAAAGCCGCTTCTTCCCTCTTTTCGCTACCATCCCGCACAAGGTCAGATATCTCCGCTTGATTTGACATTACCTTGGGACGAGCAGCCCGTTGCTGGCGATATTCCCCATGTCATTATCGGCGAATGGGCTCGTGAACTGGGCGCCAAAGTAGAAGGCCGTCAGGTATCAAGTGCTAAAAGCTGGTTATCACACCAAGCGGTCGATCGCCGCTCTGATATTCTTCCTTGGGCAGGAGCAACAGATGTCGACAAAGTATCGCCGGTCATTGCCAGTGCCAGCTATCTCAACCATATTCGACAAGCATGGAACTACCGTCATCCTAGTAATAAGCTGGAAGACCAAGATGTCGTCGTAACCGTTCCTGCATCATTTGACGAAACCGCGCGTAAGTTGACCCTAGAAGCCGCTCAACTGGCCGGACTGGACAAGATCGTCTTACTCGAAGAGCCTCAAGCCGTTTGCTACGATTGGTATGCACGCCACCAGCACAGTGCTGCCGATGAATTGAAACAACTGCCCTTAATATTGGTGTGTGATGTGGGTGGTGGTACTACCGATTTGAGTTTAATCGAAGCTCGCTTCAACCCCGATGCCAACCATGACGAAGCACTCAATCTCGATCGTATAGGCGTTGGTGAACATCTAATGCTGGGGGGGGATAACCTCGATCTCGCCCTAGCTCACTTAGCAGAACAGCGATTCAGCCAAAGTAAAAAACTCAATGCAGCTAGCTTAACCAAGCTTATTCAGCAAACACGCAAAGCAAAAGAAAACCTGCTTTCTTCTGACGCGCCTGAAGAAGTTAAAATTACTATGTTGGGTAGCGGTTCCAAGCTGCTTGGTGGCACCAAAAGTATTGCACTCAGCAAACAGGAAGTTCACCAAATCGCACTCGATGGTTTCTTCCCTCTCTCCGACTTTAACCACACACCCGATAAGAGACGAAGCGCCGTTGTCGAGTTTGGCCTGCCTTATGTCGCCGATCCTGCTGTTAGTAAGCACATCGCTGAATTCCTAAATCAACACCAGCAAGTTTCCTATGCCGCACTTAACCAGCAAGATGAATCCCAACCGGCTATCCCTGTAGGGCTTCTACTCAACGGGGGCGTGTTCAACAGTGAACTCGTGACTGAACGTGTGACTAGGCTTCTCAACAACTGGCGAGGTTCGGCAGTTACTGTACTCGACAACCCTCATCCTGACTGGTCTGTCGCACTGGGTGCTGTCGCCTTTGGCAAAGCACGCCGTGGCGCTCAGTTAAAGATTGGTGGTGGTGCAGCCCGTTCTTACTTTTTGCATCTGCAAGAAAAGAACAAAATGGGCAAAGCATTATGTCTTTTAGCCAAAGGAACGGAAGAAGGGCATGAAATCCGCTTAAGCGGACGTCGCTTCTCTCTCACTTTGGGTGAGCCTGTTCGTTTCAATCTTCTCACCACGACTCACGATACACTTGCTAACAAGACGGCCATCCAGAACGGTGTTATGGTCGATGTCGATCCTGACCTATTTGCTCCTCTTCCCCCTTACATCTCTACTTTGCAAGGCGAAGGGGTTGAGCTGCAAGCTAACCAAAAAGAGCGTGTTGAAGTGCAATTGGCTTGCCAGTTGACGGAAGTAGGCACACTTAAAATGGAGTGTGTTCATACTGAAGATGACACCAAGCGCTGGGCTGTGGAATTCGAAGTCCGTAATCAAAAAGCCGAACAAGACCAACAGCAAGCACTGCATCCTCGATTGAATGAATGCAAAGAGCTGATTGCTCGTATCTACAGTGGCAATAAAAAAAGCGCTGAATCGAATGAAATTAAGACACTCGCGAAAGATTTAGAGAAAAAACTGGGTAAGCGCGACGATTGGGACTTCACGACGCTGCGTCAGTTGTTTGATTCCTTTGCACTCGGCCGCAAACGTCGACGTCGCTCAGAGCAACACGAGAAAAACTGGCTTCGTCTCGCGGGTTTTGCGATGCGACCTGGCTTTGGCGATGCCACTGACTCTTGGCGGATCGAGCAAGTGTGGGGACTCTACCAGCAAGGTATTCAATTCAAAAACCATCAGGGATGGACTGACTGGTGGGTATTCTGGCGTCGCATCGCTGGTGGATTAAACCAAGAACAGCAGGAAACGATTTTAGCAGACATTGCAAAATACCTTCATCCAGGCGCGATGAAGAACCCTCAATCAGCGAAAGCAGCGCAAGATATGGGCTATGAGTCCATGGTTCGCTTGGCAGCCTCTCTTGAGCATCTTGAGGTCGAAGATAAGGTTTTACTTGCGTCATGGTTTTTAAGCAAGGCCATCAACTTTAACCAGTTTGAACAGGCCCACTGGTGGGCGCTAGGTCGACTCGCATCACGTACTCCCCTTTATGGCAGCCAACACGCCGTCATTTCTCGCGAGCAAGTGGAACAGTGGTTACCTAAATTACTTGAACAAAACTGGCAAAAAGAACCAATGATCGCTTTTGCTGCGGTGATGATTTGCCGCAAGACGGGCGATCGCCTATTCGATATTAGCGACGATGTCCGAGCTCAAGTCGTAGCGAAGCTAAAACAGAGTAAGGTTCACGGCTCATGGCTCCTTCTGGTTGAACAGGTCAAGGCGTTGTCCGACAGTGAATCCAAACGAGTATTCGGTGACGCACTTCCAAGTGGTCTGACACTGGTTCACCACTAACCAGATTGCAGACAGCCTTATGCATGGCTGTCTGCATCAAACATTCCTCTAGCCAGCTACTGAAATTACTCGTAATATCTTCTTTTTACGACGTAAACAGCGCATGAAAAAAGAGAACTTAACCGGCTTACTCACTGCCTCAGTTAGTCTGCTGGCACTTATCTACCTGCTTGCGGGCGATTCTCACTTTCCGATCATTCAATGGCCTTATCAAGCGCTTCAGGGACTAGTCTTCTCCTTTGTATGGGGATTCGGTGTTTCCGCCAGTGTTGGTTACGCTTATTCCATATTGCTCACACTCGGTGTGTGCATCATTTTTTTCGCTATCGGGCATAAGTTGACGCGAGTCCTCACAAGCAGTAGGAAGTAGACGCTTGTTACATTTTAACTAAGGAGAGTAATATCGTTATTCGATCAGCCGCATGGATGCTTGGCACCTTGTTCTCTTTCTGCTTGATGGCCGTTGGTGCTAGAGAGTTAAGTGGGCAACTCGGCACTTTTCAGGTTTTGTTTTTCCGTGGTTTGATAGCCTTAACGATCATATCCATCGTCATCCTAGTCACTCAGCAACAGCACTTAATTTATACCAAGCGACTAAAGCTTCATACAGTACGCAATCTCTTTCACTTCGCAGGTCAATACGGGTGGTTTATTGGTATTGGCTTGCTTCCTCTTGCTCAAGTATTTGCCATTGAATTTACCGTCCCCCTGTGGACAGCGATTATTGCCGCCCTATTTTTAGCAGAGCAACTCACCAAGCGTAAGCTAGTCGCTATGACTTTGGGGTTTGTTGGCGTGCTTTTCATAGTCAAACCAGGATTCGAAATCGTGACTCCCGCAGCCTTAATCGTGCTCGCGTCAGCCGTTTGCTACGCCGTATCTCACTCATCAACAAAATCCCTTGCTCGCACAGAGCACCCACTAACGATATTGTTTTTGATGTGTTTAATTCAGTTGCCAGTGAGTTTCTCACTCGCCGTCCCTGATTGGCAATTTCCCGCAGGCAGTCAATGGCTTTGGCTCGCCAATATTGGGGTGACAGCCCTCTCCGCCCACTACTGTATGACTAAAGCACTTCAATTAGCCGATGTTTCCATCGTAGTGACGATGGATTTTTTGCGTTTACCTGTTATCGCTCTGGTGGGCGTTGTTCTCTATGCAGAAGAATTCCAAATCTCACTTCTGGCTGGCGCATTACTGATGTTAGCGGGCAATCTGATCAACCTATACCAAGCAAAAAGCCCCTCTCATGTACCAAGAGTGTCCCTCAGAGAGCGTTTGCGTAACAGAATTTAACCTATTGAGTAAGTTCCGTATTTTTTGCCGAAATGTTAACTCATCCCCAACCTAGGTCAACGGAGATTTATATTGATGAAAAAATCCGTTAAGCTCCACACCATAAGTTAGTTAGGATCAAATTGTTGTTGGTTAGTCGCTCTATCATGATCGCATTCATCGTTACATTGGCTCTGCTCTTCGGCAGCGCTATCGTGAGCGTGCAAGCTAGCGAACCTAACGCTGAGTCAACATTTTTATCCTTAGACAGCAGTAAAAACCACTACCAGATCCACCCTGTTCAATGCCCTAAACTAGTGAGCTATAGCCAAGCTTCCGGTCATCATTGTTGTGCTTCAATCTGCCTGCTCAAGTTATCAACGACGCAGTCTATTTCTATCGGTGTTCAAGAAATACCGACACTGACCCCTCGCTATCTTGATGATATTGGCAAGGCTATCACACGTTCAAAAACCTTATTTCGTCCTCCTATCACTTAAACCTAGATTCAATTTTCCTGCCTCCCACTGTAAGGCAATCTATCTATTTACTTATTGAATTCATTAGGAATAAGCAATGAAAAAAATAATATTATTCTTCACTACTATGATGTTTTCGCTTGCTGTAAACGCTGCGCAATTTGAACAAGGCACTCACTACAAAGTGTTGGAAGAACCAAAATCATCAACCTCGAAAGTAACCGAGTTCTTTTCCTTCTACTGCCCGCATTGTTACAACTTCGAGCCAGTGATTAATCAGTTGAAAGCGAGCCTTCCCGAGGGCACAAAGCTAGAAAAAGTACACGTTGCCTTCATGGGGAACGACATGGCTGTGCCTATGGCAAAATCATACGCCACCATGGTTGCACTAGACGCTGAGGAAACTATGGTCCCCGCTATGTTTAAACAAATCCATGAACTGAAAGCTCCTCCTAAAGATGAGCAGGCTCTTCGCCAAGTGTTTGTTGACAATGGTATCGATGGTAAAAAATTCGATTCTGCGTATAACAGTTTCGTCGTTAATTCAATGCAACGTGGTTTTGACAAACAGTTCAACAAGAGCACGCTAACTGGCGTGCCAGGGGTTGTGGTCAACAATAAGTATCTCGTTAAAACAGAACAGATCGGCAGCTTCGAAGAATACAGCCAGTTGGTCAACTACCTACTCACACTTTAAACTTGAAAATATACGCGAAAGCCAGAGCGACACTGCTCTGGCTTTTTCACTTTCGACGCCCCGCTAGCAGCGTCCTTTTTTGGCTTGACCTGGCGGACAGAAGGTTGAGTTTGAGTCGGAGCTTGACGATGACTCTTTATTCGAAACCTTAACTTCAACATCGCGATACTCACCTTCGACACGGTTAATTTGGCAACCAGAAACAAAAATACTCACCGCAAGCGTTAACCATAAATTTTTCATTCTTTGAACTCCTATTTTTCGCGCAGACTTTAATGCCTTGTGGCGCTACTATGTCATTGAGCGGTTAACTTGTGTTTTGCTCTGGTCAGAAGCGCAATTATTAAAGGAGACGATCACATTGGCTTTGGAAAAATTTGATGACATTTACCATCGAGCGGCTCAGCGTAAAGGTGGTGAACAGCAGTTGGAATCCTTGCTATCTCGCCCGTTATCTGCCGAGCAACTGCGGAAAATCGGTGATGACTGTTGGTTGTCTGCATTAAGTATGAAGGTGTTTCAGAGTGGCATATCTTGGAAAGTAGTTCGCAATAAATGGCCCAATTTCGAGCAAGCATTCGCCATCACGCTAAAATCAGGTCAATACAGGCCAATGCGCTAATGATTCATGAGGCGGCATTGGAGCATGGTACGTTCGCAAACATGGTCGCTGACTGGCCGAGATCAGTCAGACCATCGCCTACAGTACTGGTGACAATCGAATCAGTTAGTCGCCACTGTTCACGCGTCATTCTATATAGACAATGGCGCTTAAGCTCATGACCAGTCGGCAATTTCGGGTGGTCAAAATCTTGCCCAGTGTTGAGCATGCCTATTTTTTCCATCACTCTTTGCGAAGGAACATTGGTCAAAGCTGTAAATGAATAAACCTGTTCAAGGTTAAGTTGCCTAAACGCATAATCTAACGCCGCACAAGCCGCTTCAGGGGCGTAGCCTTTCCCCCAGTGATGAACATCAAGTCGCCAGCCAATCTCAACCAATGGTGCATTAGGGATCCCACTGTCTTCTGCTTGCTGATGCAAGCCAACGAAGCCGATAAACTCTTGAGTCTGTTTGATCTCCAGCGCCCAAAATCCCCACCCGTTTAGATTGATAAGTTGACGCAAAACGTCTAGCTGCGAATCACTTTGCTCGCTAGTGAGGCGTGAGGGGAAATAGCGCATCACTTGTGGATCTGCATTCAATCGGCGATAGGGTTCTCTATCAGACTCACGCCACTGGCGAAGGATCAGTCGTGATGTTTCTATCATATATTCCTCTTACCTGCTGACTATCTTTATCCTTGCCTAAATCACTGAGGAAGCCTAATCCTCTAGAGTTTTCAGTACCTTTTGACACAGGTTTTTTAGGACGATGAGCTCTTCAAGTTCTAATGGGATTTTGCACTTCATTTCTGCTGGAATCTGTAATGCTTGCTGCTGTAATTTGGCTCCAGAGTCAGTCAGTTTTAGTACTCGTACTCGTTCATCTTGCTCGCTACGTCCACGTATAACAAACCCTTTGCTTTCTAAGCGTTTCAGAAGCGGCGTTAAGGTGCCTGAATCTAGGTGTAATCGACTACCGAGATCCTTAACATTGATACCATCACTCTCCCACAACACCATCATCACCAGGTACTGCGAATAGGTAAGATCTAAGTTCTCAAGCAATGGCCTATAGGTACGGATCACCGCATTGGCGGCGCTATAAAGTGGAAAACAGATTTGATTGTCGAGTAAAAGACTCTGTTCCGCACTGAATGAATTGTTACTTTCGCAATAAGACATGATACACCCAAAAAAATAAATTGCGCACAATATACTTGCATTCAACATAATTTTCGATATAAGATTGCTAACAATTAGATTGCACACAACTTAAATTAAGGATTTTCAGCATGACGACGTTATACCAAACTCAAGCAACAGCATTGGCAGGCCGTAATGGTCAAGTTAAAACAGACGATGGATTACTGGATTTAGAGCTTTCTTACCCTAAAGAGATGGGTGGCTCTGGTCTTGCCACTAATCCAGAACAATTATTCGCAGCCGGGTACTCTGCCTGTTTTTCTAACGCCATTCTTCACGTTGCACGAGAAGCAAAAGTTGCCTTGAAATCCGCCCCAGTGACAGCTCAAGTGGGTATTGGCCCGAACCAACAAGGTGGTTTCGCATTAACGGTAAGTTTAGCGGCAACGTTAGCGCTACCTCAGGAGCAAGCACTTGAGTTAGTGAAAGTGGCTCATCAAGTCTGCCCATATTCAAATGCTGTTCGTGGTAATATTGATGTTGCGGTTACAGTCAATGGCGAAGCGATTTAAACATGTTAAAACAATAATGCCGACCTGAGGTCGGCATTATTAGTTTTTCAGGGTAATTCTATGACTGGTAGGTTTTTCGCAGCTCCTTAGCAGCAAGAACCATGTTCGTGAGTGACGCTTCCGTCTCTTTCCAGTTACGCGTTTTGAGACCGCAATCTGGATTTACCCATAGACGTTGAGCCGGAATTTTCTCAGCGGCCTTGTTAATCAACCCCTCAATCCACTCTTTACTCGGAATGTTAGGCGAGTGAATGTCATACACGCCAGGGCCAATCTCATTCGGGTAGTTAAACTCTTCAAATGCTTTGAGAAGCTCCATATTTGAGCGCGACGTTTCAATAGTGATCACGTCAGCATCCAGCGCTGCGACAGAATCAATGATTTCGTTAAACTCTGAGTAACACATGTGGGTGTGGATCTGAGTCTCTGGTTTGGCACTAGCCGCTGAAATCTTAAACGCATCGACCGCCCATTCAAGATACGCTTTATGGTCACGCTTTTTAAGCGGTAAGCCTTCACGAATTGCAGGTTCATCGATCTGAATAATGTTAATACCCGCCTCCTGTAGGTCAGAAACTTCATCACGCAGCGCAAGTGCCAATTGCTCAGCAATCTGTTTCCGCGAGATGTCCTCACGCGGAAACGTCCAACATAGAATTGTCACTGGCCCCGTTAACATCCCTTTCATCTGTTTCGATGTTAATGATTGTGCATAGGTCGACCATTCAACGGTAATTGGTTTTTCGCGCTCAATATCGGCAACAACAATGGCTGGCTTAACACAACGTGAACCATAGCTTTGTACCCAACCAAATTGGGTGGTCTGGAAACCCGCTAGATTCTCAGCAAAGTACTCAACCATGTCATTACGCTCCGCTTCACCGTGTACCAGTACGTCAAGATCTAGCGCTTCTTGTCGCTTCACTGCATCAGCGATATGACCTTTGAGCGCTTGGTGGTACTCAGGCTCAGACAGTTTCCCCGTTCGATAAGCACTGCGTTGTACTCGAATTTCGCTCGTTTGTGGAAATGAGCCTATTGTGGTCGTAGGGAAAAGCGGCAAACCCAAGACTTCACTCTGATGCGCGGCGCGCTCCACATAGGGTGCACTGCGCTCTGCCAGAGACTTTGTAATCTTGTTGAGGCGGGATTGCACCTGTGGTTTGTTAACGTGCGTTGCGGTCTTACGCGCTTGAATTGGCGCACTGTAAGTATCACACGCTAAGATCGCCTCATGATCACCATCTAAAGCTTTACCCAACAACGCCACTTCCGTCACCTTCTGTTTGGCAAAGGCAAACCAACTAGCGACCTCCTCACTCAGGTTTGACTCTAGTTCTAAGTCAACAGGGCTGTGTAACAGTGAGCACGACGTTGCCACCCAAAGTCTCTCTCCGAGCGTCTCTTTCACTGGTTGCAATAACGCAAGCTGTGTACTGAGATCGGCACGCCATACATTACGACCGTTGACCACACCCGCAGATAAAATCCAGTTTTGTGGTAGATTTTTTGCCACAACATCTAGCTGTTCTGGAGCCGCAGATAAATCGATATGTAAGCCGTCCACTTGCAGTTCAACAATCTTATCAAGCGTATCAACGACCGAATCAAAATAGGTAGTAAGCAACACTTTAACGTCACTACGAATCACCTGATAGGCAAGTTTGAACGAGTCTTGCCATGCTTTATCCAGTTCAAGAGCTAAGATTGGCTCATCTATCTGTACCCACTCAACACCTTGCTTTGCAAGTTTTGCCAAGATAGCTTGATAAGCCGTTAACAGGCGAGGAAGCAGTGACAAACGGTCAAAGCCTTCGTCCACTTCTTTGCCTAAGTACAAGTAGCTTAATGGGCCAAGCAGCACAGGTTTAACGTTGTGACCCGCTTTAATCGCTTCATTAACTTCTTCAAACAGCTGGGGCCAGCTTACTTCAAAACTGTCATCCTTGCTGAACTCAGGTACGATGTAGTGGTAGTTAGTGTTGAACCATTTAGTCATATCTGACGCCGCATGACCACTACATCCGCAACTTGCCTGAGATTGACCTCGTCCGACCTTAAAAAGCGTATCAAGATCAGGGAATCCATCTCGATGACGCTTAGGTACATGACCAAGGAGCAAAGTGGTCGTCAGAACGTGGTCATACCAAGCAAAATCCCCTGCTGATACAAAATCCAACCCCGCCTCTGCTTGTGTCGCCCAGTTATTATGACGCAGTGTTGAACCCACTTGTTTCAGTTCAGCCTGATCAATTTCTCCGCGCCAGTATTTTTCGAGCGCGAATTTCAGTTCGCGTTTTTCACCAATTCGCGGGTAGCCAAGAATGTGTGTCGTTGTTGTCATGTCGTGATTCCTTTTGATTCTGTTTCTAGCGTCTGTTTGTGCATTTACAACATCATTAAGATGTCTGGATGGCTAAACTATCTCGCCAAATCTTCACGACAACAATCTCCAAATATTCAACATGTTTATTAGATTTCTTCATAGTGGCGTTTGGCTTAGCTCAATGGGCTCATAGAGATTGGAATTCTATTTTTAGCCATCTAGATGTTTACACACCCAAAAAAACAAGCTAGGTTAATATAATTCATGCGAATGACATCTATCTGAAGGGAATTCATGGTCGAGCTAAAACACCTCCGTACGCTAACAACACTGCGAGACACTGGTTCGCTGACCGCGACAGCCACGACTCTCCATTTAACTCAGTCCGCACTGTCTCATCAGATAAAAGATCTTGAAGCGAGGATTGGGGGTCAACTCTTTCTGCGTAAAACGCGTCCAGTTAAGTTCACCTCCGAAGGCGAGATTTTTTTAAAGCTCGCCGATGAGGTGTTACCTCGCGTTGCCAAAGCTGAGAATGAGATTGCCAGTCTCAAAGAGGACGTAAATGGTCGGCTACACATGGCGATTGAGTGTCACTCTTGCTTTCAGTGGCTGATGCCTGCGCTCAAGGAGTATCAACTTGCTTGGCCAAGCGTGACGCTCGATTTTTCGTCAGGATTTGGCTTCGAACCATTACCTGCGCTACTTGCAGGCGAGTTGGATTTGGTGATTACCTCCGACATTCAGCCAAGATCCGAAGTCCATTACGAGCCTCTATTTGACTTCGAAATGCGATTGGTGACATCGATTTCCCATCCCCTGGCACAAAAACCTGCCATTGAGCCACAGGATTTAGCCGATCAGACAATGCTCTCTTATCCGGTTCAGAAGAATCGATTGGATGTCGTTAAACACTTTTTGCAACCCGCCAACATAGAACCAGCAAAATGGAAGCAGGCTGACAATACTCTGATGCTGATCCAGATGGTCTCTGCTGGTCTTGGGGTTGCCGCATTGCCTAACTGGGCCATCAGTGAATTTTCGAGACAGGGACTGATTGCCAGCATCCCACTGGGGAATGGTTTATGGAGACGGCTATTCGCCGCCATACGCCATTCAGATAGGGACAAGCGTTACCTACAGGCATTTTTTAATACTGCCCGTCTACAATCTCAAAGCCATTTAGACGGTATAAAAACGGTTTAGCGGAAACAAAAAAGGAGGCATACACCTCCTTTATCGTTATCTTTGGTACGCTTTAAACTGGTTCGTCAATGGGTCATAGTTGTAACCTAGCATATCCAGTTTACCTATCACCGCTTCGACATCCATTTCATACATGCTGACTAACTCTTCAAAAGAGTCACATTCCAAGCGCAGCTTTTCGTTGACAATACCTAGTAGAATTATGCTGTCAAAGCTGCCGGCATTACTAAGATCCATCACCCTCTCCTTTTGCACACTCGCCTTCTAAGCCTAGACCTAAACGGAGGAAATTGAAGTGATTCAGCTCTAATCTTTGTAGAAGCAGGCTAACAAACTTACAGCATTAACAGTGCTTGGTTTGAGGTCGCTGAAAGGAGTAAAAATGCCAGTGCCATCGCCAGTTGCAGTTTATTTATCTCTTTTGAGGTCAACATGTGCCAACACCAAATGACCACCGCGGTAATAAGTAGTGCCAAACCAACCAGTAACGGCTGAGTAATGTTGGTTAATGCCTCAGCAGACAAACCAGAAGCTTTGAGCAGTATGGCTAAACTCATCAGCATTGCCGCAACAACACCTGTCACAGGCAATATTCTATGAAACGCCTGTAAGCGAGTACGAGCAATGGTCAGCAGCAGATGAGCCAAGATTGCCCCTAAAAGGAAAACTTGGATCAGAACACTCAGGCTGGCAGCGAGAGAACTTTGCGTCGTCACTTCTATACCGACATAGGCTAACGCCAAGCCATTGGCAAGGTACATCACCCAAAGCGGACCTTGATCGCGGGTTTTCTTGGTTTGAACTTGGGTATAAAAGTAAGCAATTGCGAACACAACCATCATGGCTTCAATACGCAATGAAGAGACCGCAAGCCAAAGAATCGCCAAGGTTGGAAGCATTTTATGAATACGACCTCTTTGACCTGGACAGATATCGCCTTTAACTAAGATCAGAGTGAGAATAAGCTGCGCCCCTAACAACATAGGCGCGAAAACGGCAAGAAGTTGCTGAACCATAGTGAAATTAAATTAAGTGAGTATTTGGTTGCGGATAATAGCAGACTGAACAATTTTAGCCATTGGCGAAGTGTTTTAAAATGTCTTGATTGGTGACAATGCCCAAATACTCTCCCGAATCATTCACCACCAGCCAAGGGGGTTTTATGCCCGATTTGATGATGTTAGAAATCTCGCTAAGTGGTGTATGATGTCGAATAGTATGGAGGTTGGTTCGCATCACTCGGTTGAGTGTTTTTTTGCAAATCGACAAATCTTTACTGGTTTCAAGTTTTGTCCCTAATGTCGGTGACAAATGGTAATTGAGCTCTTCTCGTCCAACGACCCCAACGCACATTTTCCGATTTAGAATAGGAATGAAATCGATTCGGTATTGATCAGAGTTCAACAGTGCTCTCGCCCTTTCGATATTGTCATTGGGAGCAAGACTCGGAATGTGAATCTGAGTGATACTCAATATCCCAGACTGCCTTGCGTGCTCTGAGCTTGATAGGAACGATTCCAGTTTATCGTAATAACCCCATGCATTTTCTAATTGCTCTAAAGGCAATGGTTTAGAGAAAAAGTACCCCTGGATATAGTCCACGCCTAAACCGCACACCACTTTCAGCTCATCAAGCGTCTCAACGCCCTCCGCTACCACTTTTACATTCAGCGTATGTGCCAGTTGGGTGATCATTTTTACAATAAAGAATTTTTGTCCCATGTTTAAGGTCCTTAACAAACTCACGGTCAATCTTGAGAATATCGAAGTTGCAATCACTGAGGTAAGCAAAAGAACTGTAACCGGTACCGAAGTCATCGATCGCAACACTCACCCCTCTCTGACGTATATTTCTAATTAACGATGACTGTCGAGATTCACTATCGAAATAAGCACTTTCCGTTAATTCTATGGTGACCGTCTCTGGTCGATTCGCATATTGATGAATGAGAGAATCAGCACTGCGTAGTACTTCATCCACTGCTAGCTTAGTGTTTAACGAACGATTAATGGTTACACCTAGCTGGTGACCAAAACGTTCCTGAATAATATTCAAATCATGCAGTGCTTTCTTACCTACGCACCAATCTAGATCCGAAACCAAATCAAGGTCTTCCGCTATCATCACCATTTCTTGCGTATTGAGAATCTTACCGTTGTTCGCTTTAAAACGACTAAGCGCCTCAAACTTCACAATATCCCAATTTTTTACATCTATGATTGGCTGATAATAGACTTCTATATTTTGCGTACGGATCAGTTTCTCGGCCCACTCTTCCAGTTCTTTGCGGCGTAAAACCTCTTTGTGTAAAGCTCCATGGTAGAAGGTAATCTGTCCGCGCTGCTCTGAGGTTTGGTCCAACATCGCCTGTACGGCATGAGAGACCAGCAACTTGGGGTTATGGGTATCGTGGCCCAATACGGAAACCCCGACACTACCGTTAATGATAGCACTGTGTATGGTTCTCCCTGCCGACTGATTGAGAGAGGCAAAGAAGCGGCGTATGGCCTGATGAATCAACCGTATCTGAGCTGGACCCGTGACCTTGTCACACTCTAAGCAAGCGACGAAATGGTTACTACCTAAATAGCCAACAAACTTAGCAACCTTATTGTTGGTAAGATGTTCAGACAACATCGACTTGAGTTCAAAATCATCAACCGGTCCAAAACTTGGGCGAAAGGCGACCACCATATGGATATTGGGTTCAGCACTTTCCATCCATTGCTGGGTAATGGCGCGAACAAACTGCTTTTCAGTTGGCAATTGAGTGAGCAACTCAACGCCACCTAGTTCAACGTCGGCAATCCGGTAAAGATTGTTGGAAAGGTCAAGGTATACGCCAAGATAGAATATTCCCTCGACAAGGATAATTTTCTGTAAAGTTAAGTCTTGAGGGTAGGTTTTACCATGAGATGATTGAATAAGAACGACACCAGACCAACTGCCCTCCTTGTCAACTTGCTGCCATATCTTCTGATAAAAGCTACCGCTGTGCTTGTCCGAATTTAGCAGATCCATTGGTCGACCAACCAATTGTTGGTTACTGTAACTGGCATGTTCTAGGAAGTAATCATTGCACACCACGATGTTGCGCTGTTCGTCTGCCAAAACGACACCGTGATGAGGGTTATTAAACAGTTGTTCAAATAGAGCACTTAACGTTGATGTCGTCGCATGAACAAACAGTAACGGAGTCAGGGTTCCAGTTACAAGCCTGTGGCTTTCACCACGAAAACTTAACTCCGCATAGCAACACTGGTCATCACTAAGTTGTAAACAACAACAAAAACGATGTTTGCTCTGGTATTTACATGCCTGAGCCAATAGCTCTAACAGCTCCGTTTGATCGTGATAGCTCATGCACGGCAGTAGTACGTTGCCCGTTAAAGTAGGAAGGTCTGAATTCAGCAGTTGGCGACACAAATCTTCATCAATTTGCAGTTGATGATGCTCAGTATCCCACTGCCATTCTAGTTGCGTACTCGTTGTCTGCTCGTTTGCCTTAAAATCACGTACGGAGCCTAACTCCCTGTACATAGACTCATCCTATCGTTGAGCAATCCCTAATATTAAAGTTAGAACAAACTCAACTAAGTGACAGATTTATTATTAGCAAGGCAACTAAGCGCGGCTAGCGGGCCAACTAAACCTTTAAAATGACCATACTCATCAACTAAACACCAAGGGAACGGCCTGTTTTGTTTGACGAGACTCGCTACCTTGGATTGTGGGGTATGCCAATCAATTTCGCTGATAACGGGCAACATAATTCGGTTAGCAGGTTTGTTCCAGTATGCATGCTCCTTAGTAGACTCATGGTCGGTACCCATGTTTGATGTCAAATGCAGATTCATGCTTGGCCGGTCGATATACCCGACACAAATCTTGTTGGGCTTCTACACCCTCTGCTATCACTTTTAAGTTAAGGCGTTTCGCGAGCTGAATGAAAGCGACAACAATGAGATACCAACTGGTTCGGCTGAGTTGTATAAACAATACGTTGATGAGATAACACTTTAGTCAATCAGTTCCCGATCAAGAAAATCCTCGTCCGCGGTAGCTAAATAGACTTAGTTATAATGAGGTAGATAGTCGCCCTTCAAGTCGCTATAATTCGCGCTCCTTGGCACTGAGAGCAAAATATGTACAGCAATATCACTCCTATTCACGAGCACAAAAAATATTGGGCAGAATGCTTTGGCACTGCGCCATTTCTGCCGACCAATCGTAAGGAAATGGATGCCCTAGGATGGGACAGCTGTGACATTATCATCGTAACGGGTGATGCGTACGTCGACCACCCAAGCTTTGGTATGGCGATTATTGGCCGTCTTCTTGAAGCCCAAGGGTTTCGAGTCGGTATTATCGCTCAACCAGAGTGGCACAATAAAGATGCCTTCACTGCTCTTGGTAAACCAAATCTATTTTTTGGTATCACTGCTGGCAACATGGATTCGATGATCAACCGTTATACTGCTGATCGTAAGCTGCGCCATGATGACGCCTACACACCAAACAACGAAGGTGGCAAACGCCCAGACCGCGCGACACTCGTCTACTCGCAGCGCTGTCGTGAGGCCTACAAAGGGGTACCTATCGTACTGGGCGGAATCGAAGCCAGTCTGCGTCGCCTCGCGCATTATGATTACTGGTCTGACAAAGTACGCCGTTCTGTCCTATTTGACGCTAAAGCAGACATCCTGTTGTTTGGTAACGCAGAACGTGCTTTGGTCGAAGTCGCACATCGACTAGCGGATGGTGAAGAGATCACCAGCATGACCAACATTCGTGGTACTGCCGTCAGCCTTCCTGCAGAGCCAGAAGGTTACACAGTGATCGACTCTTCGCGTATCGAGAAGCCGCGCAAAGAAGCCTTTATTCCGCCTAACCCTTATGCGGTTGAGGAACAATGTGATACTAAGGCAAAGGCGCAAGAGTCTGAAGCCAAGCCGATTACGATCCGACCATCTCGTCACGATGCAGCTACGACAGCGGTACGTATCCCACCGTTCGAGAAACTCAACAATGACCGTATTCTTTACGCTCATGCCAGTCGAATCATGCACCTTGAAACCAACCCGTATTCGGGTCGTGCATTGATTCAACGCCATGGTGATCGCGAACTTTGGGTCAACCAGGCGCCAATTCCACTTACAACGGAAGAAATGGATTACGTGTTTGGGCTGCCTTACGCACGCGTTCCGCACCCAATGTACGGCAAAGCGAAGATTCCAGCCTACGATATGATTAAAACCTCGGTAAACATCATGCGAGGCTGTTTTGGCGGCTGTTCATTCTGTTCTATCACCGAACACGAAGGTCGAATTATTCAGAACCGTTCACAAGAATCGATTCTTAACGAGTTAGAGGAAATTCGCGACAAAGTTCCTGGATTTACTGGCACAATCTCCGACCTTGGCGGGCCAACGGCCAACATGTATCGCCTAGGTTGTAGTGATCCGAAAGCGGAAGCGAATTGTCGTCGCCCGTCATGTGTTTTCCCTGGTATCTGTAACAAACTGAATACCGACCATAAACACACGATTGATCTCTACCGTGCTGCCCGCAAAGTTCAAGGCATCAACAAGGTCATGATCGCGTCGGGCGTTCGTTATGATCTTGCGATTGAATCGCCTGAATATGTGCGTGAGCTGGTGACCCATCACGTCGGTGGTTATCTGAAAATCGCTCCAGAACACACCGAAAAAGGTCCGCTGGATTTGATGATGAAGCCAGGCATGGGAGCCTATGACCGTTTCAAAGAGATGTTTGAGAAATACAGTGCAGAAGCAGGTAAAAAACAATACCTTATCCCGTACTTTATTTCTGCACACCCTGGCACGGAAGACGAAGACATGCTGAATCTCGCGCTATGGCTGAAAAAGAACAACTTTGAATGTGATCAAGTACAAAACTTCTATCCATCGCCGATGTGTAATGCGACGTCTATGTACTACTCAGAGACCAACCCACTAAAACGCGTTAAATACAAAAAGCGTGAAGAGGTTCCTGTCGCTAAAGGTGAACGTCAACGTCGTCTCCACAAAGCATTGCTACGCTATCATGATCCAGCAAACTGGCCATTGATTCGTGAAGCACTCGTCAACATGGGTAAAAAGCACCTGATTGGTGACAAACCAGGTTGTCTGGTACCAGAGGAAGATATCGAGGCTAAAACCCCAGCTCAGCGCCGTAAGTCAGGTCGACACGGTTCACAACGTTTTGCCACTAAGCATACCAAGAGCCAACCTGGCTTTGAAAAACTGCAAGGCGAGCAACGTGGACAAGGCAAAGGCCAATCAGCGAATCATAAAGGTGGTTCCGCGCCAAAACGCAATGGTAAACCGGATAGCAAACCGAATAGCAACCGCGGCGGTAAGCCTGCGGCAAGTCACGCGGGTAAGCCACCAGCAGGACGTAAGCCAAAACGCCGCTAACAGCAGTTTCCAGATACAAAAAGGGCCTAACGTCGATTCGTTAGGCCCTTTATTTATTTTCGATTAAGCGTTTTCAGCTTCAAACTCTTGCATAAAGTCTACCAATGCCTGGACACCTTCTAATGGCATAGCATTGTAGATAGAAGCACGCATTCCACCCGCAACTCGGTGACCTTTGAGTGCCACCATTCCGCGCTCGGCTGCCTGCTGCAAAAACAGCCCGTCAAGCTCTGGCTTAGCTAGCTGGAAAGGAACATTCATACGCGAGCGGTTGTTCGGATGCACATTGTTAATGTAGAAATCTGAACCATCGATTTGATTGTAAAGCAGCGCCGCCTTCTCTTGGTTTACTTTTTCGACTTCAGCCACACCGCCCTGCTCTTTCAGCCATTTGAAAACCAAGCCAGACAAGTACCAAGCATAGGTTGGAGGCGTATTAAACATCGAATCTTTTTCCGCCAATACTTTGTAATTCATAAAGCTCGGAACGACGTTGCTCGCTAGCTCTAACAAGTCATCACGAACGATGGCAATACAGATACCAGCAGGGCCGATGTTTTTCTGTGCGCCTGCATAGATAACCCCATACTTAGAGACATCGATTTGGCGCGAAAGAATATTCGATGACATATCGGCAACAATTGGCTTGTCTGTTGTTGGTAAGTCACTGATTTCTATACCATCGATAGTTTCATTTGGACAGAAATGAACATATGCTGCATCAGGAGCGATTTGCCATTCAGAAGCAGGCAACACCGCCGTTTTACCGTCAATGTCTGTTTTCGCCACAAAAGTATCAACTTGGCAGTACTTTTGCGCTTCATCGATAGCGCTCTCAGCCCAGTAACCAGCATCAATGTAGGTCGCTTTGTTGGCTTCACCTAGCAAGTTCAGTGGTACGGCAGCAAACTGCGCTCGTGCTCCACCTTGGCAGAAAAGAACTTTGTAGTTGTTAGGAATGTTTAGCAAATCGCGGAGATCCTGTTCGGCCTCTTCCGCAACCTTGATGAACTCTTTACTACGGTGACTGATTTCCATCACCGACGTACCTAGGTCATTCCAATCGACAAATTCTTGTTGTGCTTTTTCCATCACCTCTTTAGGCAGTGCTGCGGGGCCTGCGCTAAAGTTGAAAACCTTGCTCATCTATACTTTCCTTGCATATGCTTCTATAAGAGATTGATCGATTAATACCATGTTTTTTGCTTGATAAAAAGCAAGAAAAGAGGTCTTAAGACCTCTTTTCTCTCTAAGCAATTAAATTTTGCAATTACGGCGTCATCAATGCGGGTAGAAGCAACGCCATTAGAGGAATTTGCTGCCCGTTAGCGAACACTAAATTACCTTCTTTCAGCTCCGCTTTAATCTGGTAGCCCTGGTCGGTTTCTTTAATCAGTTCCATCACCATCGCTTCATCAATGCCTTGCTGTATAAATGGGTATTGAGTAACTAAACCATTAGAAAAGAAGGTGTCTAGATCGCCAGTTAGCGCAGGCAAAATCATGGCTGGATTCTGTGTAACCTTGTCAGTCCCTTGAGGAACAGTTATCTGCCATTTAGACTCAAATTCACTCTCATCGCCTAACTTAACTGCCATTTTGTTCATTGCAAGGTAAAAACCTTTTGAGAATAAACTTTCCACATATGGTACCGCGGCATCAATGTCCTCATTGGTTGGCATTGGGTTGTTCTGATAGAGATTGATCAAATGCTCAAAAGCAACGCTATCTAAGCCGCCAAACGCTAGGTCAATTGACACGCTATCCACATCACCATCGACAGTCACTAGATCTCTTAAATCGACAACATGTTGGCTGCTGACCGTTTTTTTCACGTCGTCAAATGAGCTTGTGAAAGTATACTGGCTGTCGCTAAGGCTAAATAGCGGCGACTGATCCACATCTAGGATAGACGCTGCTGCCACTTTTAGCGTCTGTTCGCCAATCCAAAAGCTGTTAATTTTCTTTCCTTCACCTTGACCCGATAATCCAGAAAACAGCACTTTTTCACCGGAATTGAAGTCAACCTCTACCGACGGAACACTTAACTGATAGGTTAAATCACCCAATACGCTGATATGCCCTTTCAGCGTTGATGCGGTCACAGAAACAATAACCCCATCCGGACCCTCAGAAACCTGATTCCAGTTGGCCATTGATAAGACGTAATCGGTATTGCCGTTGAGTTGAGTGACTGTGTTTAAAGTCAATGGCAGTTCCGGCTGGTTATCTATGACCGATTCCGCTTTAAGATTAAATAAACCATGGCTTACATGACTAGTGAGCACAACCTCGATTGGCAAACCATCGACGGCAAGCTGCTCAGCCAACGTTGGAT
This sequence comes from Vibrio sp. M260112, assembly GCF_036533775.1. Taxonomy (NCBI): domain Bacteria; kingdom Pseudomonadati; phylum Pseudomonadota; class Gammaproteobacteria; order Vibrionales; family Vibrionaceae; genus Vibrio; species Vibrio sp. M260112. The sequence goes on from NZ_JATABH010000012.1 coordinate 49,166, forward strand.
CAAAAACCGTATAGCGAGTTTTTACCGTAGATGACAAGTAGCCTCTGTCATACTCTACGATTTCTGCTTTTATGGAATCACTATTAAGGTGAGCGATACCATCACTAATAACGGCTTGTCCAATCTGACCGACAGCAAGTGGCCAACATAATCCAAGTACAACAGCACCGCCTATGGCAGCAATTTTTTTAAGTTCCATGGTATAAATTTCTTAAACTTCGATTTCATCCAGTCTACACGAAAAAACATTGAGATAAATCAGAGTATTGGCTTTCTATTAAAAACATCAGAAATTCTCATACCTAGCTCTCAATACATTTTTTTCAACCTTGATACAGTTATCTCTGTGGATTTTCAAATTGTAGCTTACTCGTGAATCATTTTGCCGTACTGTGTTTAGATAACAACCCAATTAGTATCGAGCAGTTGAGGCGTGAACTCAGCCCTCTTTCTGCCAAATTCGACCTGCATACCGCCGACTCACTCGACGAGGCTCACGCAGCGCTTGAGTATTGCCTAGAGCAGAACCAAACCGTCGCACTTGTCATTGCTAGCCACCATGAAAACTTCAACGGCGCTGACTTTCTTATCCAGCTCGACAAAAACAGTCACACCCAACGAGCACGTAAAATCTTAATCAGTTGCGGACAGGATATACAGGCTATCTTGTCAGCGGTGAATGATGGTCGGTTAGACCACTGCTTAACCAAACCGTTGCAAGACAATCTCGTTCACCAAATCGCGCAGAAAGAACTGACGACCTTTATTCTACAAAACGATAAAGATAACTTACTCGCGTATAGTATGGTGCTCGATCAGCATCGACTGCTACGTGCCCACATCGAACAGAAGATGCGCAGCTATCGAGAAGGTTTTATTACCGATCATCATAGCCTTTCCGATCAACAATTAGCCCAACAGGTCACCACCGCACTGCTGGAATTCTTTGCCGATCAAGATGAAAGTCGGGCGATAAGAACCTATTCACCGGACCACTTACTGACCAAAGAAGGTGAAGAGAACCAGTTCCTATGGTTCATAACCAAAGGTCAAGTTGCCCTGTATAAAAAAGATGATATTGGCCGACAAAGAGAAGTGGTTAGACACTCACAGGGAAATATTGTCGGTGGTATGTCTTTTGTGACCGGAGAACCTTCATTCTCAACCGCAGTCACACTCTCACAGACTGAAGTTATTAAGTTAGATCGAGAAGTGTTTGGTAAGGTCATGCACTCCAATATGACGCTGTTACCACTCTTTACTAACTTGCTGCTTCGCCACTTTAACCGCCGACTACAGCGCAGCATTAACACTAAATTAGAGTTACAAAAAACGCTTGAATCCTTAGAGCTTGCCCACCAGCAACTCATTGAACGTGAGAAGATGGCAATGTTGGGGCAACTCGTCGCAGGCGTCGCCCACGAACTCAACAATCCAGTTGCAGCAATACTGCGCGGCACCGACCTATTGACCGAAAAGATGCAACATCTGGTCGACGTTCATTCGATTGATGACATTGGGCTCGAAGGTATCTCAGTCCTCAAACAAGGGCTGACTCAACGCCCGCGTTCAACCGCAACCGAACGAGCCATCGTTCGCGATGTTGAAGCTTTAGTCAACCACCGAAGAATCGCTAAAAAACTGGTCAAACTCGGTTTAGAGACACAAACCAATTGGCACGATCTTGCACAAAAGGATCCTGAACGAGCCTTAGAGCAACTAGAAAAGTTAGAAGATTACTATCTGGCGGGTTCGACGCTGCGCTCCATTAATGTTTGTGCTGGAAGAATCGCAGACATGGTTAAAAGCCTCAAAGGGTACGCGCGACCAGACGACGAGCGCTTTCATCTCGCTGATATTCGCGAAGGCATCGAAGACACACTGACCATTTTTGAGAACAAACTCAAATTTCATTCAGTTGAGCGTCATTATGCTGACATTCCGACCATTCAATGCCTACCGATTGCATTACAGCAAGTCTGGACCAACCTCATTTCCAATGCCATTGATGCTTTTCCCCAACAAGGTGTATTGAGGATTGAGACCCAAAATACCCACAACGCAGATCAAGACTGGGTTGTGGTGACATTTACCGATAACGGCTGTGGTATCCCCCACTCTGTTAAGAAACAAATGTTCGACCTCAACTTTACCACCAAGAAAGAAGGCAATTTTGGCTTGGGTATTGGATTATCTGTCTGCCAGCAAATTGTCCATCAGCACGGCGGTAGAATTGAGGTCGAGTCTGTTGAAAACCAATTTACGTCAATGTCAGTTTGGCTACCCTGCCGTCAACTGGCTATTTCGCCAAGGAGTCCCGAATGAACAAATACCTAATCTTATGTGTCGATGATGAACGAGAAGTATTGGACAGCGTCATTCAAGACTTAGACTGCTTCGAAGAGCACTTTATACTCGAACCGGCTGAGTCGGTAAAAGAGGCTAAGGATATCATCCATGAAGCACAGCAAGAAGACGTAAAACTGGCGCTGATCTTGTGTGACCACATCATGCCTGAGCAAACGGGCATCCAATTTCTTATCGAGTTGAATGATGACCCTCAAACCAAGGCCACGCGCAAGTTGCTCCTAACCGGACAAGCGGGTTTGGAAGACACCGTTGAAGCAATCAATCACTCCTGCCTAGATTTTTACATTGCTAAACCTTGGCGTGGTGATGAGCTACGCAAAGTGATTAAAGACCAGTTGACTACCTATATCATCGACAACGAATCTAACTTGATGCCTTGGGCGTCGGCTTTAGATACTGAAAGAGTGTTTGAAGCTATGGCTAAAAATCGCCTCGAATTTGGTGAATAAATAATCATTTATGGCACACAGATTGCTTATAGGTATAAATAACGACAAAACAATGACATTTTTATAGTGACCATTGCTATGATGCATTATCATGTCGTAATTAATGTCATAGCGCTTGTGTCGCTAAAGGCCAAGGAAATTAACAAGATATAGGTTTATCGTCCATATGCGTAAAACAATCTTAGCTGCAGCTTTAGTGCTTGCATCCGGTCAATCATTTGCTCAAACCGATCCAAATAGCCCTGCGGTCATGAGTAACTTCAGTTATGACTACTTAGAAGCTCGTATCGGTGCTAGTCCTGTAACTTTCGGTACGGCAATGAGTAAGTCAATCCACCCTAACGCTCACGTTTTAGGTCGAGTGGACTCTGAGTTCGAAGGTGACTACGACGCAGCAGCAGGCTTCGGTTTCCATGCTCCAATCAATAACTGGGCCGACTTTACTGGTGAAATGCTTCTTCGCCTTGTTGACACAGGTGATCAGGGCCGTAACGGTTACAGTCGCGGAACCAACACAGGTATGGAACTGAATTTAGGTATCCGCCAGTGGTTAGGTCCACAACTAGAAGTAGGTGGTAAAGGTGGCTATGTCTCAATTGATAATGACGACAAGTGGATTGGTTCAGCCTACGCACGATTCCACTCTACAGAGCTATTCTCTCTAGGTGCTGAAGCGCGTATCAATGACTTCTACGGTGATCAGCTAATGTTCACTACACGTTTTAAATTCTAATAGAACGTAATTGTTAAAAAACCGAGGCACTGCCTCGGTTTTTTATGCAAATCCATTTGCTTTGAGCGAACACTTAAAGTGACGATTAATCTAGTGGCAGTTAGCCAATAATTGACGCTTGCGTGGTTCCTGAATCAGTTTCCAATGAACCCCTTCGACTGCACCGGCAAACTTCCACAGTAGCTTGACATCTACATCACTGCCATAAGCTTCTTTGACACGGCTAAATACTGCTGCTGCACCGAGTTCTAGGAAGGTATCAACATCTTCCACGCCGGCTTTTTTAACCATGCGCTCTAGCGTCAACTGCATATTAGGTAAATCTCTAAGGCGACGATTAGCAGAAGAACGTTTGTATTTACGTTGTGATACAGAACACTTGATGGATTGCTCGACTAACTCTTCGACACGTTCAAAGTTATCAACAAAAAGTGAGGTAATGTCGTAGTAGTTAACGGTCGCTGTCGTCTGTTTTTTAACGTGGCGATACTTCTCGCAATTAAGAGCTCTTAACTCTTCGTCGAGTGCTTCAGCACCACGGATGAAAATTTTATTCGCGCTAAGAAGAGCGAACATTGCGTCGTCTTTGAATAACCCAGTACCACCAAACATTGATCGCTTCTGGAAGTCACCAAATTTCTTAACATATTGAATAAATTGTTGCTCTGTCATATCCATTGATCCTCAATCAAAAACCCCGATTAGTAGTAATCACCAGATAGCAGCAGTTATAAGCGAAAGATAAAAACACACTCGAGCAGTTAATTTTTTTGTTTGAGCTAGAGTGATAACAACAAGAATGATAGTTAACGAAACGAAATAAGTCTGGGCATGCGTCACATCAATTGCATGAGAAAGGGTTAATTCTGGATTAAGTGTCACAATTTAGTACTTTACGTCCTTTGAGTAGCATAGATTTCACAATATCCAGTGTCACAAAACCTATCAATATAAGTAATCTATTGTTTGCCAAAGTGCGTAGGAAAAAGCTACACTGCGTAGGACAAACCAACCTTCTAGCACTTATGAATCACCTATCATTTTATTGGCTACCGCAGAATAATGAGCTTTTAATTAAAGGCATCGAATCTGAGTTTTCAGTTCTTATTGAACACTCAATCAAATCGCGGAAGATATCACTGCCTCCTATCCCTGATGTCGTATTAAAGATCCAGCAATTATGTTCGCAAGACTCCACAGGTATTGCTGACGTCGCTGATAGTTTGTTGGAAGATCCTGGCCTCGCAGCCATCGTTATTCGCGTCGCTAACTCAGTCATTTTTAATCGCCGCAATATCACTTGCACCGACTTAGTTACCGCGGTATCTCGTTTGGGCATTTTACGCGTACGTGACATAGTGACTGCTCAGGCAATTGAGCAGCTAAAGCATTCGATCAACCTAAGCCCTTCATGCAACAGAATGCTGGTGCAGAGCGCTGCAAACTCACGAGAGCTTGCCGCCACTATGGTTCTCGTTGCTCGTGGATTTAAAGAATCAGAATCACCAAGATATCAACATATCGAAACTGACAAGGCACTTCTGGCAGGTTTGCTCGCCGATATCGGCTTATTCTGCATTATTAGCGAATATCATAGCTACCTAGAGCAAGGAAATTACCTTGACGAAGAGATTGCTTTTCAGGTGTTCGATCGTCAGTGTTCTAACGCAAGTTCGCTAGTTCTTGAAAGCTGGGGCTTTGACAATGACTTCCTAGAAGTTGCCTCAAACCAAACCAAAACAAAAACTGACCTAGCAGTGACTTACCTTGATATCGCTAGAATTGCTAATCATATACTAATGTTCCGTCGTCAAGACGAGCACATAGATGAACACACTGTAGAATTTGATGTAACAGGCGCGGATATACTGTACAAACTCAGTAATTTAAGTGATATTGAGTTCAATACTCAAATAGATGAACTTATTAGCGCAAGTGGTTTGTAACCACGAACAGGAAGTATCATGTTTTCAGGGATGTTATTTATCTTTGCCCCACTTGTGGTGGGGTACTTCATTTCTATATCTAAAAAGTCACTCCTAGATAAAATCAACGCCACAACATCAAACCTTATTTACGTCATTCTGGCGCTAATGGGCTTGAGTTTAGCGGCACTGGATAATCTCGGTCAGAACCTCCAATTGATTCTAAAGACGACGGCGGTGTTTTTTACCTGTCTAAGTTTAGCGAACTTGGCGGTACTGCCATTGTTCGACAAATGGCTACCCATTCATACCGATGCCAGTAATACCAAGTTGCCGCTTTCTGCTATGGCGATGGAATCTGCCAAACTGATTTTGGTTGTCGGCGGTGGACTGGTCATCGGCCTTATGCTGTCAATCGATCTTAGCTGGGTTGACACTGCAAGCGAATGGATTCTCTTTTTACTGCTATTTTTTATTGGCATCCAACTGCGAAATAGCGGCCTCACTCTGCGCCAAATTCTTCTTAACAAGCAGGGCATGGTCATCGCATTGACCATAGTCGCAAGCTCTATGATCGGCGGTGTTATTTCGGCTCTGATCCTCGATATCGACCTCTATCGTGGCCTCGCTATGGCATCTGGTTTTGGCTGGTACTCTTTAGCCGGTATTTTGATGGGTGATGCTTTTGGTCCAGTGTATGGTGGGGCGTCATTCATGATAGAGCTCTTACGTGAGCTGATTGCGTTAGTTCTGATCCCTTTGTTTATTAGAACCCGTCCGTGTACTTCGATTGGTTATGCCGGGGCAACCGCGATGGACTTTACGCTACCAGTGATTCAGACAACCGGTGGGATTCGCTGTGTACCCATTGCTATCGTAAGTGGATTTATTCTTAGCCTTCTCGTGCCCATTTTGATGCTTTTCTTTGTCTCACTTGCAGGCTAGATCGCAGGAATCGACAAGAAAGTTATTTATATTGGCCGCTTACAAGCCATTAATTTTAGAAAGCACTAAATTAGAAAATATTAGTATAATAATTATCTTCAAAAGGAATCATTATGAAACGTACGATTGCTGCACTGCTACTCGCCGCCACCTCAACAATAGCCGCAGCCGCAGACAACTCCTGCATGTCACAAAAATATGATGCGTACATTGACGCTTCTCTGCACTGGTATGAAGATTTATCTCAGCTTACCGCTGAGCAGTACCCAGAGTTGAAAGAAGTCAGCGAATGGTTCCTTAAAGGGCGTAAAAACCACTTCGAACTCAATCGAGCAGCAGTTCATTACTACCTTAAAGAAGATCCTACAAAAGTTGCAACCGCTCAACCTGTCGAAGCATGGTTACAGCTCGAACAGAAAGATATTAAGGTACTCGCCTCTCGCAGCGACGAACTTGGACAACTTGCTCAGATCACTTTCGCAGATCGCCAAGCGACGCCACATGAGAAAAACTACCAGCTTCGTTCTGCTTTCGCTGATCTACTCAGCCATCCAACCAAAATTGATTCAGCCCTTAAACGCTACAATGAATCAATCAAGAATCTAGAAGCCATCAATTGCCAATAGTCACAGCTATTGCAGGGGCTTTGGCATCATCTCAGTGCTTAGCCCCACCAAACACCAACAATCTTTAATTAAGACGGGACATTGTTCCCGTTTTCGTTTAGATTGTCCCGCTTGCAACAAGAACGATTAGAGCAATGAAGCTGTATGATACCGGAACAAAAAACGGCTGATGTGAGTTTCGAGAGCTTACTCCGAATTTTCACAGTACCTGAAGGGCCTGACTCAACGCTAACCAAAATCGACGAAGAGCTTTCACGCAACTTGAATAAGTTTCTGCGTGAACATATCGTAACAGAAGAAAAACCGCTGCGAGACATCGAAAAAGACTTCTCTCGAGCTTCTATACCTGAGCAACCTGAATTTGTCTCCGACCACACTCAGCACCTGCTGGATACGTTAGTTTCCCACTCTGTCCATACTTCGGCGCCTAGCTTTATCGGTCATATGACGTCGGCACTGCCCTACTTTCTCATGCCACTGTCGAAAATCATGATTGCTCTCAACCAAAACTTGGTAAAGATTGAGACTTCAAAAGCCTTCACGCCACTGGAACGTCAAGTCCTTGGCATGTTGCATCGTCTGATTTACGGGCAAGATGACCACTTCTACGCACAATGGATGCATAGCGCAAACCACTCTCTGGGCGCGTTTTGCTCAGGTGGTACAATAGCGAATATTACGGCTCTTTGGGTCGCACGTAACAACGCTCTAAGAGCGCAAGGCTCTTTCAAAGGCGTTGAGAAAGAAGGTCTATTCAAAGCCATGAAGCATTATGGCTACGAAGGGCTAGCTGTCTTGGTGTCTGAACGCGGTCACTACTCACTGAAAAAAGCGGCGGATGTATTGGGCATCGGTCAAGAGGGATTGGTTGCGGTTAAAACTGACAGCAACAACCGAATTTGCCCAGCGGCCTTACAACAGAAGATCATCGAACTTAAAGCGCAGAACATCAAACCGTTTGCGGTAATTGGGGTCGCAGGAACCACTGAAACTGGCAACATCGACCCGTTACGCGCCATCGCTGAGATCTGTAAAAAAGAAGAGTGTCACTTCCACGTTGATGCAGCGTGGGGGGGAGCGACATTGATGTCTAACAATTATAGACACTTATTGGATGGCGTTGAATTAGCAGACTCTGTCACCATCGACGCACACAAACAGCTATACATCCCAATGGGCGCCGGCATGGTTCTGTTCAAACAACCTGATGCGATGAAGTCTATTGAACACCACGCACAGTACATTTTGCGTAAAGGTTCCAAAGATCTTGGCAGCCATACATTGGAAGGCTCTCGCTCCGGAATGGCGATGCTGGTGTATGCCGCAATGCATATTATCAGCCGCCCAGGTTATGAGCTGCTCATTGACCAAAGTATCGAAAAAGCTCGCTACTTCGCCGATCTTATCCATCAGCAACAGGACTTCGAACTTGTTTCTGAGCCTGAACTATGTCTGCTTACTTATCGATATTTACCCGCGCATGTCAAAGCTGCACTCAAGCTCTCAACGGGTAAACAAACTGAGCAGCTCAATGAATTGCTTAACGAATTGACCATGTTCATTCAGAAGCGTCAACGTGAAACAGGCAAATCATTTGTCTCACGAACACGCCTTAACCCTGAACAGTGGAATCACCTTAACACGATCGTTTTTCGTGTGGTGCTCGCTAACCCACTCACCGTAAGGGATATTCTTAGTTCCGTTCTTGAGGAGCAAAGAGTTATCGCGACTCAAGTACCTAACTTGATGGCTAGGATTGATGAGCTATGTACAGAAATCGTTAATCATTAGCCGTAAACTGAAACTTTCTTTCTGGAAAAGTGTAATTTCCCTATCAACATAGGCTTCAGATTTTGTTTTTTTCGCTCAGGATGTGATTTCTGTAGTTTAGACAAAATTTAGTTTGAGGCTTGTCATATAATAGCCAATTGACAGATAGAAATATTGCCGTAAACCTTTGGCTTAGGTTTATACTGGTCGCATGGCGCCGGATTGCACTTACCTTTTGGGAAACTGGTTGTTTCCTATCATTAATTACGGGTATATCTGGTAAGTTGTTCTCTATACCCTCGTGAACACTATGAATACATTAGAAAAAATTCAAAAAAATCTAGAAAACTTTAGTAAGTCAGAGCGTAAGGTCGCCGAAGTTATCATGGCCTCCCCTCAGACTGCGATTCATTCTAGTATTGCTACACTGGCTAAGATGGCTGACGTAAGTGAGCCAACGGTTAACCGTTTTTGTCGTCGCTTGGACACTAAAGGTTTCCCTGATTTTAAGCTTCACTTAGCACAAAGCCTTGCTAACGGAACACCTTATGTAAACCGCAATGTTGAGGAAGATGATGGTCCAGACGCCTACACGCATAAGATTTTTGAATCTACTATGGCGTGTTTAGACGTAGCCAAAAACAGCCTTGACCCAATGCAAATTAACCGTGCAGTTGATCTTCTGACTCAGGCGAAGCGCATTTCATTTTTCGGATTGGGTGCATCATCAGCAGTAGCAAAAGATGCTCAAAACAAGTTTATCCGTTTCAATATCCCAATCACCTGTTTTGAAGATATCGTTATGCAGCGTATGAGCTGTATTAACTGCACTGACAATGATGTGATCGTACTGGTTTCTCACACTGGTCGAACTAAAAGCCAAGTCGAGATCGCGAACCTTGCACGTGAAAATGGGGCGACGGTAATCGCCATTACGGCTAAGGACTCGCCGTTAGATAAAGCCAGCTCTTTGTCTATTTCACTAGATGTCCCAGAAGACACCGATGTCTACATGCCAATGGCAAGCCGCGTGGTTCAAATGACCGTGATTGATGTTTTGGCAACCGGTTTTACACTGCGTCGTGGTTCTGGTTTCCGTGAAAACCTCAAACGCGTTAAAGACGTATTGAAAGATTCTCGATACGACAAGCTGTCACAATTTTAACTAGAAACGGAGCGTTTAACGCTCCGTTTTTTGTTAGCTGTTTTGCAAACGTCCCTCATCCAGTTTATCTCCACCTAGCCTGACCACACTGGCTTCACACTGGTGTTCAAATGGTCTCTCCTCTTGGCAGGAACCATCGCACTGACATACCTGTTGTAGGATATGCATCAAACGTTCTTTGGTCAGCGGAAGAGGATTGCCTCTTATTGCCACTGACTTTAACGCATCTTCAGCAACACTTTCGAATGATGTTGTACAAACTCCAAACTGGTCGAGTTTTGGTAAACCTAACCGATCAAGCATCATGTTGACCCATAATACCGAATCTTCGCGGCAAGCATTGACACGCCCAGAGACAATACTCGCTATCTTAGCGTAGCGATCCAACACATCATCTCGTCCCGCACGTTCTGCGGCATGAATATTCTCCAACATCACGTAGGGCGCGAGACGGGCGGTGATAATACTATGAGGGGCATTGAGTTTGCCGCCCAAAGCGGATGCCAATCCATGTGCCGCACCCAGTTTGGCATTGGTGACCGCCATGCCGCCCAGCATAGCAGCAAACGAAAGATCCGATCGAGCGGAATGTTGATCGTTTAAGCAGGCAGCAAGGATAGAGTTACTTAATCTGCGCAACCCCTCTTCACAGATCATATCGGTCAGCGGATTTGGCTGCCCACATACATAGGCTTCCATCAGATGAGTGAAGGCGTCCATTGCTCCCCGAGCTGACGTTTCAACATCGGTACCATAAGTCAAAGTAGGGTCGACAATTGCCACATCAGCTAACATATCGGGGCTTCGTAAGCTTACCTTAACCTTGTCTTGCCCTGATCGAAGTACTGCATTTCGCGTCACTTCCGAGCCGGTACTGGCGGTAGTTGGTATCGCAATGAATGGAATAGGCTTCGACTTGAGTGGAACATTGCGTCCCACGACCTCAACATAGTCATACACATCACCTTGGTTAGGAATGATAGCGGCAAGTGCCTTGCCCATATCGAGAACACTCCCTCCGCCCATCGCGACCACCATGTCTGGCCTAAATTTACGACCGACTAATGCGGTCTCTTCTACCATTGTAATGTTGGGCTCACCACGGATGGCAACATGCTGATAGCGCATGTTTTGAGAACTGAGATATTGAATAACGGGAGAGGCTCTACTGAGATTTTTACTTGTTACTAAGAGTACGCTGTAACCAAATTGATTCAGTACAGACAATGATGACTGCAGTGCACCTTCACCAAAGATGATTCGCGTGGAGGTCATAAATTGAAACATGTTCGGCCTCTCCCTGTCACACCGGCCCAATGAGATTGCACCGATTTGCCACTAATTAATTTGACCAAGTGCAATTTGTAGCAATTAACCTTAAAAAATATATGGCTTTATCGACACAAAGCACAGGTTTCATAGCTAAATATAACTGACTGGGTTCAATTTTTGTTCGATAGATTTCACCTATTGAAACAACAGGTAAATGCCACTTTATTTCCGCCATTGGATCGGGCATAGTTGCAGTTAACAAATTACAGGAGAAAGAGAATATGTTCGTAGTTATCTTTGGTCGCCCAGCTTGCCCATACTGTGTTCGCGCAAAAGAGCACGCAGAAACACTAAAAGCACAGCGCGATGACTTCAACTACCGCTACGTTGATATCCACGCAGAGGGTATCTCTAAAGCAGACCTAGAAAAAACCGTAGGTAAACCTGTTGAGACTGTGCCACAAATCTTCATCGACCAAGAGCACATCGGTGGTTGCGATGACTTCGAGGCATACGCTAAAGAACACCTAGGCCTATTCGCCGAGTAATAAATCCGTTTTTAAAAAGCCGCGTCTAACGCGGTTTTTTTTGTTTCTATTCTGTTTGCAACCGCAGTCATATTGTTCTTAACTCTACTCAACAATAAATTGTCAAAATTTTCACTTATCTTTTGGCAATATTCAGATACAATTCGCTGACATCACTTACTGCCCGGCACCAACACAAGAATTGCCCGTGAACATTGACATCGTAACCTTGCTCGAACAGAACCCCATTCTTCTTATTTTCGTTGTCCTAGCGATAGGCTTAGGTATTGGTAAAATCCGCTTTGGAAGCCTTCAATTGGGCAACTCCATTGGTGTGTTGATTACATCGCTCATCATGGGACACCTCGGTTTTACCTTTAATGCTGACGCATTAACTATCGGATTTATGTTGTTTATCTACTGTGTTGGTATTGAAGCAGGCCCTAACTTCTTCGGTATTTTTTTCAGAGACGGTAAGCATTACTTCATTTTGAGTATGGTAGTGCTGTCCACTGCCCTTTCGATCACCTATTTTGCCAGCCATCATCTGGGATTAGATTTCGGTCTATCAGCAGGCATGATGGCGGGAGCCCTGACTTCAACGCCTGTGTTGGTAGGTGCCCAAGACGCACTCAATTCTGGTTTAGCGACCACACCAAGAAATATGGACTTTGCTCAGGTGATCGAAAACCTTTCTGTCGGCTATGCGATGGCTTATCTGATCGGCTTGATCAGTATGATCATGTTTGCCAAGCTTCTGCCAAAACTGCAAAAGCAGAACCTTTCCGACTCAGCTCAACAAATTGCGCAGGAACGCGGTTTAGGGGGGTCTGGTCAGCGCAAAGTTTACTTGCCAATTATTCGTGCTTACCGCGTTGGTCAAGAGTTGATTAACTGGATTGACGGTAAGAACTTACGAGAACTCGGTCTTTATCGTCAAACCGGTTGCTACATTGAGCGTATTCGCCGTAATGGTATCCTCGCCCATCCTGATGGTGACGCTATTTTGCAAGAAGGGGATGAGATTGCTCTCGTGGGCTTCCCAGATAGTCACGCCCGGCTCGATCCTAGCTTCCGCAACGGTAAAGAAGTCTTCGATCGCAACTTGCTAGACTTGCGTATCGTCGAAGAAGAGATCGTCGTAAAGAGTGATGCGATTGCCGGCAAACGTCTTTCTGATTTGAATCTTTCCGAATACGGCTGTTTCCTAAACCGCGTGGTTCGTGCTCAGATTGAAATGCCGATGGATTTAAATATCGTTTTGACGAAAGGTGATGTGCTTCAGGTCAGTGGTGAGAAAAGTCGTGTCCACGGCTTAGCTGAAAAAATCGGTTTTATCTCAATCCACAGCCAGATGGCTGATTTACTCGCGTTTTGTAGCTTCTTCATTCTCGGCATTATGTTTGGTTTAATCACCATGACATTCGGTCAAGTCTCGTTTGGTCTCGGTAACGCCGTAGGATTGCTTCTTTCGGGTATCACACTCGGTTTCTTGCGTGCTAACCACCCAACATTTGGCTACGTACCGCAAGGGGCGCTAAATATAGTCAAAGACCTAGGCTTGATGTTCTTTATGGTCGGAATTGGTCTGAGTGCGGGTGGTAAGATGTTCGAGCATCTTTCTCAGGTTGGGGTTCAAGTAATTGGCCTCGCCTTCCTAGTCAGTGTCGTCCCCGTTGTACTGGCTTATTTGGTTGGCGCCTACATTCTAAAAATGAACCGCGCACTTCTGTTTGGTGCCATTATTGGTGCCAGAACCTGCGCACCGGCGATGGATATCGTTAATGATTATGCCAAGTCAACCATCCCTGCCTTAGGCTATGCCGGCACTTATGCGATAGCCAATATTTTGATGACTCTGGCTGGTACGATACTGATCATTCTCAGTTAACGTTCTGTGTTACACGCCGGCACATCACGGCGAAACCCGAACTCAAATAAAAACGGCACCTTTCGGTGCCGTTTTTCTGTCATTAGCTTAATGGTCTCAAGTAGGCTAAGAAGCGTTTCTCAGCGTACTTAAAGCAGCCTAAGATAATAAAGGTTAACGCCATGTAGAACATTCCAGCTGTTAGGAAAGATTCAAACGGGGCATAGTAGCGAGAGTTAACCAAACGCGCTGCACCAGTTAAATCGACGATCGTCACGATACCAGCAACGGCACTACCATGAAGCATAAAGATCACTTCATTACTATAGGCAGGAAGGGCACGACGTAAAGCACTTGGCAAAATGATGCGGCGATAAGTCATAAACGCACTCATGCCATAAGCTTTAGCCGCTTCCACTTCACCCTTAGGCAGACCATTGATTGCGCCGCGGATAATCTCAGCAGTATATGCTGAAGTATTAAGCACAAAAGCGACCAATGCACAGAACCAAGCGTTCTCCCATAAGGTGTCTTTGACTGGGAAAAACTGGTCCATACCATAGTAAATTAGGTAAAGTTGAACCAGTAACGGTGTGCCACGGAAAAAATAGATGAAAGCCCAGCTCGGTCCGTTTATTAGGACATTATGACTGTTGCGTGCCACCCCAAGTGGAATCGCCACAATCAATCCAATAATCAAAGCCACACCAACCAACCAGGCGGTGGTCATTAATCCATCAAGATAGATGGGGAAACTATCTAAAATCAGTGAAAAATCCATTCTTTACCTCGCATGAATACTGAATTTGCGCTCTACCAGCTTTAAGAAGCCCGTTGAAACACTGGTAAAGAATAAGAAAATAATCGCTACCGCCATGTAGAAGGTAAATGGCATTTTCGTCGAACCAGCAGCCAGTGAGCTCATACGAACCATATCCTCAAGACCGATAATTGACACAAGTGCCGTTGTCTTGAGCAAAACGAGCCAGTTGTTACCAAATCCTGGCAAGGCGTGACGAATCATTTGCGGTAAAAGAATACGACGGAAAGCCAATACAGAGCTCATACCGTACGCTTTGGCAGCTTCAAGTTCACCGGAGTCAACTGCCATGATGGCACCACGGAACGTTTCTGCCATATAGGCGCCGAAAATGAATCCGATAGTGAGAACGCCGGCCACAAATGGGCTGACATCAATGTAATCTGGTAAATATGACGTCCACTCATGACTTGGGTCACTTGCCGCAAACCATTCGTTTAGTGTTTCGTTGATGGAGTACAAACTGTTGTTGAGAAGAATTTGTCCACCAAAGAAGATCAACATCATGAGAACTAAGTCGGGAATACCACGAATCACCGTGGTGTATAGAGTGGCTATTGCTCGAGCCCAGCGATAAGGGGCCATTTTGGCTAATGCACCTAGCATACCTAGAATCATAGCCAGCAATAATGACAACAGAGCGACTTCTATGGTCACTACGGCCCCTTTCATAATAGAGGCTTCATATCCTTGTAAATCCAGCATAGGTAAGTTCCTGGTCCCTAAACTTTATAGAAATCGACCGTTGGCTACTACTCCTAGGAACAAGAACCAACGGTCGTTTAGCAACGATTACTGACCGTAAACGTCGTAGTTGAAGTATTTAGCCGCGATTTCTTGATAAACACCCTTCTCGCGTAAAGATAGGATGGCTTGGTCTAGCTTCTTGGTCAGATCTTTATCTTGCTTGCGAAGTGCGATACCAAAACCTTCACCGAACCATTTAGGGTCAGTTAGCGATGGGCCTACGAATTCGTACCCTTCACCACCCGCTTTGTTCAGTACACCTTCTTCAAGAGCAGAAGCATCACCAAGAACTGCCGCTACACGACCGTTTGCAAGGTCAAGGTAAGCTTCATCGAAAGAACCGTAACGAACGATTTCTACTTTGTCGCCGTAGTTATCCGTTAGGTATTTGTCGTGAGTTGTCGCACGCTGCACAGCAATCTTCTGACCACTTAGGTTGTCAAAATCAAGGCCTGCACCTTTCTTAGCAATAAACTTGTTAGGGATAAGTGCGTATTTACCAGTGAAGTCAACTTTCTTCTTACGCTCTTCGGTAATAGACATTGCTGCGATGATGGCATCGTATTTACGTGCTAGTAGTGAAGGAATGATGCCATCCCAGTCTTGAGCAACGATCTTACATTTCACTGCCATTTCCTGACATAGAGCGTTTGCCATATCTACGTCAAAACCTTTCAGTGAACCATCGGCTTCTGTCCAGCTAAATGGAGGGTAAGCACCTTCAATACCGAAGCGAACTTCATTCCATTCTTTCGCTTGTACTGCGCCAGTCACAGCGGTAGCTGCCAGTGTTGCTGCTAATAACCACTTTTTCATTTCCATACTCCTGTGATTGTGATTTTTATATGTAACTTATGTGTGTTTGTCTGCCGCTAAACGGCTATTAGTAAATTGATGAGATAAATTGCTTTAAACGCTCAGAATCAGGGTTTGTAAATAGCTTCGCAGGGTCGCCTTGTTCCTCAACCAATCCCTGATGCAAAAACATCACATGGTTAGAAACATCGCGCGCGAACGCCATTTCATGAGTGACCACTAGCATGGTGCGTCCCTCTTCTGCTAGGTCGCGCATTACGCCTAAAACTTCACCGACTAACTCAGGGTCGAGTGCCGATGTCGGCTCATCGAACAGCATCACTTCTGGGTCTACGGCAAGTGCGCGTGCAATGGCTGCTCGCTGCTGCTGACCGCCCGATAGATGACCTGGATAATAATCTTTGCGTTCATATAGCCCTACTTTTTTAAGCAGCAGCTCTGCATTTTCGATCGCTTGTGCTTTAGGCACGCCTAACACGTGAACCGGAGCTTCAATGACGTTTTCCATGACTGTCATATGTGACCAAAGGTTGAACCCTTGGAAAACCATAGCAAGTCTGGAACGAATTCGTTGCACCTGTCTTTCATTGGCAGGAACAGCCTCCCCTTGGCGATTGTTTTTCATCTGGATTAATTCCCCGTTAACCCAAATTTCACCAGCAGTAGGTGTTTCAAGAAGATTGATACATCTTAGAAAAGTACTTTTTCCTGAACCGGATGAGCCGATAATGGAAATTACGTCCCCTTTGTGGGCTTCCAATGAGATGCCCTTTAAAACTTCATTTTGTCCAAATGTTTTGTGCAGTTCTTTTATATCCAGCGCTGGTACATCTTTCATGCGCTCATACTCCCTGTCTTTATTATGACCAATCATTAATAGTATTCACGATTGGTTGACTGCTGGGTTCCACCCACATTGCGGTACAAACTAGCACTCCCCTGAGCAAGTTGCAACAAATTATTAACCTATAAATCAGCAATATATAGCCACTTTATATGATTAATAATGCATTTAATAGTTAAAAGCGCTCCATATTTCGCATAAAACGCCCGACAATACAGATAATATCCAAATTGTCAGTATTAACATTTTTATAAAAACAAGATCTAACTCAATAAACGATCTTTACCCCATTCGCCTTCAACTCGTAAAGGGTTGAGGTCGCTAGTAAACCTTACGTTATGAAATTTTATTTCAGTGAAACTGATTACAAGCTCGCAACTAATTGCAGCTTGTGTAGTTTTCTTTCACAACCTTTCATAAAGTGATCTAAATCAATCACTCTTTAGGGTTAGCAAGTTAAACTCGCCTCAATGCTAAAAGTCTCAATAGAGGTACTTTTCGCAATAAATCCTCTATGCTTTAGCACATCAAGCATGAGCTACAGCGAGGTAGGCCGGGATTCAATTGCAGGAAGCTAAACCAGGTTTTTACAGAGCGGACCGTCTCAGAACAATAATCTGGTCCCTCTTCGCAGATTTACTAACTATTTAGAATATGAGGAATCTATGTCAGACGCAGTCAATAAACCGCACTCTGATTCGGATATCGAAAACAAGAGCTATCAAGAGCTGCACCGCCCAGCTTCTGAGTTTGAAAGCCGTTCAGACTACCTAGACCACGAACTGCAAATCATGAAGCCACGCCGCTTCGGATTAAACCTGCCTGGTCGTGATTTCCGCTTTGAGCTTGAAGACTTGGTACCCGCTCTAGCCGGTACTATTGGTATTATCGCGATGTACTCTGCGGTAATGATGTCTTGGGCTGAAGGTCTAACCGCTGCTTGGGACCACGTTAACCTTGGCAAAGAGTTTGCTATCGAAGTGGCTCGAGTAGAAATGCTGATCCCAGCATTACTGTTCTGTGTTCTCGCTTCTGGTTTCATCAACCCGAAAGCAAACCTTGCCGGTAACCACGGCCCAATGATCCCTCTTATCGGCACCATCGCATTAGCAGGTGCGCACCCTCTTGCATTGGCTATCCTAATTGGTATCTTTGGCTTACTTCTGAGTTTCCTAAAAGGTGGCTCCAAGTTGGTCAACCTGACTTCAGAAGGTACGGCCGGTGGCCTACTGATCTTCCTCGGTCTGACCGGTACTATGAGCCAAATCAACTCTATTCAGACATGGGCTGTGGGTCTTCAGTCTGACACGGTTTCCGCTGGTAGCATGGGCTATGTTGGCCTTATCGTACTTGCCGTCACTATTGCGCTGTATGCTTTCCTAGCTAAAGTGAACAAGCGTTGGTTGGCTATCCCTGTTTGTGCATTTACTGGTCTAGTGATTGCGCTTGTACTTGGTGCTGGCTTCGATATTAAGTTCGTGACTGAAACTGGTCTTCCAAACCTAAACCCAGTTTACTGGTGGGGCAGCACAGAGCAAGGTTGGATGCTTGGTCTACCAAACATGGAACACTTTATTGCATCACTTCCGTTTGCCATTCTAGCGGTTGCTATGTGGTCACCTGACTTCCTAGGTCACCGTATCTTCCAAGAACTGAACTACCCTAAAAAGACTGAAAAAGTACTGATGGACGTAGATGACACTATGACAATGTGTTCAATTCGTCAGATGGTAGGTACAGCAGTGGGTGGTGGTAACATCACATCATCTTGGGGTACTTACATGATCCCAGCTGCCATCGCTAAGCGCCCTATTCCTGCTGGTGCGATTTTGCTAGGTTTGTTGGTTATGATCATTGCGATTCTTGGTTTCCCTATGGATATCGCTGTATGGCCTCCAGTAATGCGTGTTGCTCTTCTTGTCGGTGTCTCACTTCCGCTACTTGAAGCGGGTATGCAAATGGTTAAAGATTCTAAGGACTCTCAAGCTGCAGGTATCTGTATCTTCGGCTCGGCTGTTGTTAACCCTGTATTAGCTTGGGCACTAACCATGCTACTTGATAACAACGGTCTGATTGGTGATAAAGAACGCGCAGCTCGTCTATCGTTCGTCGATAAGATCGTGATCCCAGTAGGCGTGCTGGTTATCTGTCTGATCGCTATGCTTGCAGTAGGTATGCTTGAAGGCCAATACGGCATCGCAGCGTTCCTATAATGCAAACAGATGTTGAGAGCCGGCCTCGGCTCTCAACTTTTTTTTAGTGACAAGTTATTTTTTAAAAAATAATTTAAACAAACGAGCATTTATTGATTTAGTTTAAGGTTTGCAAAATTTTTTTAGTTTATCCTTGAAACCAAGTTAATAAGACACCATGTAAAAAGTAGTGACAATATTTATAGTTTTATGCCCTTTCGGTAAGCAACTTTAAAGACTATACATATTGTTATTCATAAGAGTGTACCATCCCAGTTTTGGGACTCAAACTGGCTCAACGGTTTGATAGGTACGTGTTTTTTCTACTAAAAAGGTAGGTATGTCATGGCAGAGCAATTTGCTAAAGCTTGGGAAGGTTTTGCTGCAGGTGATTGGCAAAACGAAGTAAACGTTCGCGATTTTATTCAAAAGAACTACGCACCGTATGAAGGCGACGAATCTTTCCTAGTTTCTGAAGGTACTGAAGCAACAAACAAGCTTTGGGCTAAGGTAATGGAAGGTATCAAGATTGAGAACTCAACTCACGCACCTGTTGATTTCGATACTGACCTTATCTCTACCATCACTGCTCACGATGCAGGCTACATCGAGAAAGACCTAGAAACTATCGTTGGTCTTCAAACTGATGCCCCTCTTAAGCGTGCTATCATCCCTAACGGTGGTATCCGTATGGTTGAAGGTTCTTGCAAAGCGTACGACCGCGAGCTAGATCCAGCAATCTCTAAAATCTACACTGAGTACCGTAAAACACACAACGCTGGTGTATTTGATATCTACACTCCAGACATCCTAGCTTGTCGTAAGTCAGGTGTTCTAACTGGTCTGCCTGATGCTTACGGTCGTGGTCGTATCATCGGTGACTACCGTCGTGTTGCTCTATACGGTATCGACTACTTAATGAAGGACAAACTGGCTCAATTCAAGTCTCTACAAGAGCGTTTTGAGAACGGAGAAGATCTTCAAATGACAATGCAGCTTCGCGAAGAGATCGCTGAGCAGCACCGTGCACTTAGCCAAATGAAAGTTATGGCTGAGAAATACGGTTTCGACATTTCTCGTCCTGCTGAAACAGCTCAAGAAGCTATCCAGTGGACTTACTTCGGTTACCTAGCCGCAGTTAAATCACAAAACGGTGCTGCTATGTCTCTGGGTCGTACTTCTACGTTCCTAGACATCTACATCGAGCGTGACATCGCTGAAGGTAAGATCACTGAAGTAGAAGCTCAGGAAATGATCGACCACTTCGTAATGAAGCTACGTATGGTTCGTTTCCTACGTACTCCTGAGTACGATGACCTATTCTCTGGCGACCCAATCTGGGCTACTGAGTCTATGGGTGGTATGGGCCTTGACGGTCGTACACTAGTTACACGTACTAACTTCCGTTTCCTAAACTCTCTATACACTATGGGTCCTTCTCCAGAGCCAAACATCACTGTACTTTGGTCTGAGAAACTACCTGATGGCTTCAAGAAGTTCTGTGCGAAAGTTTCTATCGACACTTCTTCTATCCAGTACGAAAACGACGATCTAATGCGTCCAGATTTCGAATCTGATGACTACGCTATCGCATGTTGTGTATCACCAATGATCATTGGTAAACACATGCAGTTCTTCGGTGCTCGTGCAAACCTTGCTAAGACACTACTATACGTAATCAACGGTGGTGTGGATGAGAAGCTGAAGATCCAAGTTGGTCCAGCAATGCCTAAGATCACTGACGAAGTTCTAGACTTCGACGACGTATGGGGCAAACTTGACCACTTCATGGATTGGCTAGCTAAGCAGTACGTGACTGCACTGAACTCTATCCACTTCATGCACGACAAGTACAGCTACGAAGCTGCACTAATGGCTCTACATGACCGTGACGTTCGTCGTACTATGGCTTGTGGTATCGCTGGTCTATCTGTTGCAGCTGACTCACTATCTGCAATTAAGCACGCGAGAGTTAAACCTATCCGTGATGAAGATGGCGTAGCAATCGACTTCGAAATCGAAGGCGACTACCCTAAATTTGGTAACAACGATGCTCGCGTAGATGACATTGCTTGTGAACTAGTAGAAGTGTTCATGAACAAGATCCGTAAGCTTAAGACTTACCGTGATGCAATCCCAACTCAGTCTATCCTGACTATCACTTCAAACGTGGTATACGGTAAGAAGACGGGTAACACTCCAGATGGTCGTCGCGCAGGTGCTCCATTTGCTCCAGGTGCAAACCCAATGCACGGTCGTGATGAGAAAGGTGCGGTAGCATCTCTAACATCTGTAGGTAAACTACCATTTGCTCACGCAAAAGACGGTATCTCTTACACCTTCTCTATCGTGCCAAACGCACTAGGTAAAGAAGAAGCATCACAACGTGCTAACCTAGCAGGTCTAATGGATGGTTACTTCCACCATGAAGCAGGCATCGAAGGCGGTCAGCACCTAAACGTGAACGTACTTAACCGTGAAACTCTAGAAGACGCAGTTAAGCACCCTGAGAAATACCCTCAGTTGACAATCCGTGTATCTGGTTACGCTGTACGTTTCAACTCTCTAACTACAGAGCAACAACAAGACGTAATCGCACGTACATTTACTGAGTCTCTATAATTCTCAGCTAAATGATTGACGAAGCCCCGCTAAATTGCGGGGCTTTATTTTTTCTGTCAATTTATCACCGATAAATCAGCGATACGGTGCACAGTTCATCTCTCTTGTATGTTAATTGCTAACATTTGTATCGATTAATCTTGTATTATCAGACATCTAATTGAGTTAAGCACAGACACATGAAGTTAAACCGCATAATTTTACTGCCTCTGCTACTGGCTTCTGCAAGTAGTATCGCCTCTGACAGATCGACCCTTTCATTCTCTATCGACAACGATGGTATCTTCGGTGTCGACCAAGACTACACCAACGGTCTGTTTCTGAGCTACACAACAGGGGGCATTACGCCTTATCCTATCTTCAGCCCTTTGAGTCTCTCTTTCTGGGGCGGTGCTTCACTCGACAAGTTTGAATTCACCCTTGGTCATAAGATGTACACGCCTTCGGATATTGAAGCGACCGCGCCTATGGTCAATGACCGACCGTACGCAGGGTTTCTGCACACTGAGTTCAACTATATTAGTTTGCACCCTCAACAAGCTCAGCGTTTTAACCTCACACTCGGTACCACTGGCGAGAGCTCTCTGGCCGATCAAGCACAAGATATCGTTCACGGCATCACCGGCTCAGATCAACCAAGAGGTTGGGCATATCAGGTTGACGATAAATTCGTTGGTAGCGTCGGGTATCTGTCGCACTTCAACTTATGGCGTCAGCGAGCAATTGCCAATACAGACTTAGAAATTTCCAATGTCTCTGAAGTCAATGCAGGTAACTTCCGCAGTGATGTTTCCACGGGATTTATGTTCCGTTGGGGCTCAGATTTAGGCGGCAACATGGGGGCGGCAAACATTGACAACGAGAACCCGTTCCGTGCCGGTATGATTGGTGGTTCACAGGGTGGCTGGTTTGTCTTCACTGGTATCGAAGCACGCTACCGATTCAATGACATTACGATTGAAGGCGAGCGTTCAGGTGTGACTGAATATGCGGTTAAAAACGGTCAGAATCCGAGTATCTACGACGTTACACTGGAAAACAATCAAGCAACAGCAGTCGCAGGCTTCGCTTGGTATAACCAAAGTTTCGGCGCGAGCTTAACTGCAACCGCGAAAACTCCCGATTACAAAGAGGCACCGGAATCGATATACGGAACCGGCGCCCTTTCACTCTACGCGTTCTTCTAAACGCGATTAGATCGTAAACTTGAGGCAGTCTTGATTGAGGCTGCCTGATCGCTCTTCAACAACCCCACTGACTTTTCTTAGCTGATCGTTATTTTGTTCAAGCTCTTTCATCGCCGTTGAGATTTGCGTCATGTTATCCGCCATCGACTGACTGGTTGTGGCCAACTCTCTAATTGAAGCAAAAATAACTTCCGTTTGATGCGACGCCTCGTTGGTTTTGTCAGTGATCATTTTCAGCGCGTTCATGGCTTCCTGACCTCGCTCACGACCAGCGATCATTGAGGATTCAGACTGACCTATGTATTGAATCACTTCCGCACTCTCTTTCTTCATCGTGTCAATGGTGCCTGAAATTTCAGAGACCGCATCAACCGTTCGTACAGCCAGACTACGCACTTCATCCGCAACAACGGCAAACCCTCGCCCTTGTTCCCCTGCCCTCGCAGCCTCAATCGCCGCATTAAGCGCCAGTAGATTGGTTTGTTCGGCAATGCCATTGATGATATCCATCACTGAGTCAACTTTTGCTGACGCCTCTTCCAACTGCTGAATGTGTCCGGCAGCCGCCGTCATTATGGCACCTACTTCTTCAATCGAACCTATCGCAGCACTGATAACCTTAGCGCCTTCTTCCGCTGCATCGGTTGAAGATCGGCTAATATCCGCAACAAACTCAAGTGAGTTGGAGACTTCTTGAGTGGTCACGCTCACCTCTTCTGTCGCCGAAGCCAGCAATTGAGTCTGACCGAGCACCTCAGACTGGTGATGCGCAAGAAGGTCTAATCCTTGATTGAGTTCAGCCGCGTTGCCCGATAGCGCCAAACTGCTGCTTTGAACGCCTGAAACCAGTTCACCCAAATTTGTACAGCTCTGGTTGATGCTTGATGCTAACTGATTAAATTCATCGTTCGGGTTTTTGGAAAGAATCATTCGCTGGGAAAAGTCGCCCTTAGAAACGCTATTGAGTATCTCTTTGGTACGATTCAAGGAGCGTGACATGGATGCACTCTGCATAGCAAAAATTGCAATGGTAAAGATCGCTAACACAACACACGCAACCAAAATAGACCACAAGGTTTGTGTCGACGTCGTTTCTGCTACGTTTTGATAACGAGATCCAATCCCGCCCAGCTCATTGGTAATCTCACCAATCAAACGCGTCATCTTAACTTTTGCAGCATCAAGCTGCTTCTCAACCGAGCCAAGTTGTTGAGATAACTCACTCACTCTCACAAAAGCCTGTTTGTACTGCTCAATTTCTTTTTCATAAAGCTCAAGCATCGCGTAAACATTGGACATGCTTTCGAAGCTCGCCATCGCTCGATTGAACAATTTCAAATTATCTTCAGAGGGTTGCAATAAGTAGTTTTGTTGCGCTTTTACCATCGCCTGAAAATCAGAATTAAGCGTCACCATACCGGTTTCTGCGATTTTTTGTTCGATGATGGTCGCAGTCTGCTTCATCTGCCCCAGCTTGCCTTCGTCGATATTGAATCCCAACTCTTGCTTCAATGTTAACCAAGGCGTAACGGCACTTTTAAAGTCCATGACACTTTGGGTTAATTGTTCACCTTGTGATACCAGCCCAACTTGTTTGAGGAACTTGGCGTTATCGCTGATTGCCATAACGATATCTTCAATACGGGTCTTGGTCGTTGCAACCTTGTCACCCGTCATGCTATCCAGTGTTCCACCAAGCGTAAGAATACGACTTTGGGTCTGATAAATGGCCAGAGACCCCGAACCAATATCTGCACTGCTTTGATATTGACTCTTCATTTTTGACAATCTTTCTGAAGTAAAAAAGGCTAGAAAAGCGAATCCGATCGTTAAAACAATCAAAAACAGTGTGACTTTCTGTTTTTGAGAGAGCGCAAGCATATCCATATAAAATCCCTTAACATCAAACAGATGTAAAATACTTTGCCTGACTGTTGTTATTAGTTGTTATTGACTCAATTGTTACCAATAACATTTTTATAACATAAATCTTAGCAAAGAAACGGTTTTTTTCTTATTTCAGCTTTTCTTGTTAGCTAGGTTCGGAAAACCTATTTTATCCCTACCATTTGTAATAAAATAACGGCCAAATTACTAATACGAGATGAGCTCATGTCAACAATCGGTCGTATTCATTCTTTTGAATCTTGCGGAACAGTAGATGGACCAGGAATTCGTTTTATCGTCTTTCTGCAAGGTTGCTTAATGCGTTGTATGTACTGTCACAACCGAGACACTTGGGATACTCACGACGGTAAAGAAGTGACCGTTGAGGAGATCATCAACGAGGCGAAGTCATACCGACACTTTATGAATGCTTCCGGCGGTGGTGTGACCTGTTCAGGTGGCGAAGCCATGCTACAACCTGAATTCGTGCGAGATTTCTTCCGTGCTGCCAAAGCAGAAGGTATCCACACTTGTCTCGATACCAATGGTTATATCCGCAAACATACTGAAGTTATTGATGAAGTGTTGGATGCGACTGACTTGGTTATGCTTGACCTTAAGCATATGAAAGATGAAATCCATCATGACTTCATCGGCGTATCTAACAAACGTACATTAGATTTTGCTCGCTACCTGCATAAAATTGGACAGAAAACGTGGATTCGCTATGTAGTAGTTCCTGGTTATACCGATGATGAAGAAGCCGCACATATGCTGGGCGATTTCATTAAAGATATGGACAACATCGAAAAGGTTGAGTTACTGCCATATCACAAGCTTGGCGCTCATAAATGGGAAGCCCTTGGTATTGAATACCCGTTGGAAGGAACTAACCCTCCTTCAAAAGAGACGATGGACAAGATAGTATCAATCCTTGAGCAGTATCACTCAAACGTTAAATACTGATACCACTCGTTAAGAAATTCGTAAAAAATACCAACCTTACACAAGGTTGGTATTTTTTGAGGTTTCCGTGGCGCTGAATCAACTGTTTGCTCTTTCGCTAGTACTGTTTTCCTGCTTTTTTGTCTGGAGAGATATCATGCAAGTATTAGTGCCGAAGCTAACTAGCGAACGAACCTTTCAGCACGTCACTTTCGGCGTTGTGTTTGCTTTTTACCTTCTTTGGTCTGCCGACGCAGGAATAAAAGAAGGTCTCTCTATTCATTTTCTCGGATTGACCGTTCTGACTCTAATGTATGGCTGGCGCAGTGCCTACGCTATCTCGATGGTCGTTTGTGCATTAATGGCGCTGTTTGGCGAACTATCCTTTTACCAGCTACCACAGTTCATACTGTTGTCTTGTTTACTTCCAATTCTCATTAGCTATCTATTATTTCTGGCTAGTTACCGTTTCCTCCCGCGTAACATTTTTGTGTTTATCTTTATCGCTGGCTTTCTCAATGGATGCGTGACTGGCACAGCCCATCTACTCATCAATGCCTATTATCTGCTTGCAGTAACTGACTATGATTGGGTCACGATTTACGATAACTACCTCGTGTTTACCCCTCTGCTCGCTTTTCCTGAAGGTCTACTTAATGGGATGACTCTGGCGATGTTGACGGTTTTCAAACCAGAACTATTGCGCGTCTTCTCGGATAGAGACTATATCTATAATCACTATCACCAAGACAAGTAAAAAATCTTACTCAATCTTTGTACTTTTGATATTAAATATGTGTTGAGATCATGTTTCAGTTAATCCGGAACAGATAACCTAAGCACATTAAAAATGTATTAGATTATTTTAGTGAGGCCACCATGGAAATGACCAACGCTCAACGTTTGATCCTATCGAATCAGTACTATTTGATGTCACAAATGGATCCTGAAAACGCAGCTAAATATCAACGTTTGCAAACGATAGTGGAACGTGGATACGAGCTACAAATGCGCGAACTCAATAAGGACTTTGGCTGTTTGGTTGACGCAGAGTGTCGAGAAATTATCGACATCATGGAAATGTACCATGCGATGCAAGAATCAAACAAAATGCTCTCGGAAGATGAGCAAAAGCTTGTTGACCAACGTCGTCTAACTTTCTTAGGTTTTGATGCAGCATCAGAAGCACAGTTGGTTAACTACGTTCGCTTCCTAGTTGATTCTGAAGGGCTATACCCTCAGTTCAGCAAGGGAGAACATCATTTTAACGCGCAAATGCCTATGCTGGACAAATACCGTCGAATGCTAAACACCTGGCGCAACTGCCCTCGTCAGTACCATTTGTGTGCAAATGAACTAAAGCAAATCTTTAACGCTTGATTTAAAAAGGGCCGTTGCTAAGCAACGGCCCTTTCTACATTTGATTGAGATCCCCCTAAGAACACGTAGGCAACCCCAATATTCGCAGAGGTAGTGACTCCGCTCTCTATCAATGGACTACCCTCTATGCCCCCCTCTATATTGGTGTAACAAAAGCTTTTTAACCACGATGGTTTTTGCATAGTAATCAAACTTTATATTGATAAAACATATTGGAATTAAACACATATTTTTTAAGCAAAATTCTAAAGACCAACTAGGATTAATAAAGAAAGGATTTGCTTTTCTATGCGGGTTTATTGTCAGGTTTGACAGGTTCAGAGGGGAATTCACCATGAGTATTTTCGACCATTTCCAAGCACGCTACGAAGCCTCCAAGGATGAGGAACTATCGCTACAAGACTTTCTAAGCCTTTGCAAAGACGATAAAAGTGCTTACGCCAATGCAGCAGAACGATTATTGATGGCCATCGGTGAGCCACAAGTCATTGATACTGCGCAGAATCCTCAACTCAGTCGTATTTTCTCGAATAGGGTCATTTCACGTTACGAGACCTTTAAAGATTTCTACGGTATGGAAGATGCCATTGAGCAAATAGTTTCCTACCTAAAACACGCCGCTCAAGGCTTGGAAGAACGTAAACAGATTTTGTACTTACTCGGTCCTGTAGGTGGTGGTAAATCATCACTGGCCGAAAAACTAAAATCATTAATGCAGCATATGCCGATTTACGTACTTTCCGCTAACGGTGTGCGCAGCCCTGTCAATGACCATCCGTTCTGTTTATTCGATGTCACCGAGGATGGCGAATTACTTAAACAAGAGTATGGCATTGAGAAGCGTTATGTCCGCTCGATTATGTCACCTTGGGCAGCGAAGCGTTTACACGAATTTGGCGGCGACATTTCTAAGTTCAAAGTGGTTAAAGTGAGACCGTCGATTTTAGATCAGCGCGCCATCGCGAAAACCGAACCTGGCGACGAAAACAACCAAGATATTTCATCTTTGGTGGGTAAAGTCGATATCCGCCAGTTAGAGCACTTCTCTCAAGATGACCCTGATGCTTATAGCTACTCTGGTGCACTGTGTCGTGCTAACCAAGGCCTGATGGAATTTGTCGAGATGTTCAAAGCACCAATCAAGGTGCTACACCCTCTTTTAACCGCGACTCAAGAAGGAAACTACAACGGTACCGAGGGGCTTTCCGCATTACCATTTGACGGCATGATACTCGCTCACTCAAACGAATCCGAGTGGCAAACATTCCGTAATAACAAAAACAATGAAGCATTCCTTGACCGTGTTTACATCGTTAAAGTGCCTTACTGTCTACGTGTATCGGAAGAGGTCAAGATTTACCAAAAACTACTCGACCACTCGGAACTGTCAAAAGCACCATGTTCACCAAGTACCTTAGAGTTACTTTCTCAGTTCAGTATTCTTTCTCGTCTAAAAGAGCCTGAAAACTCGTCCATCTTCTCTAAGATGCGCGTTTATGATGGTGAAACTCTTAAAGATACCGATCCAAAAGCGAAAAGTTACCAAGAATACCGCGATTTCGCAGGTGTCGATGAAGGCATGTCAGGTCTTTCAACCCGTTTCGCCTTTAAAATTCTATCGCGCGTCTTTAACTTCGATCAGACCGAAGTGGCGGCAAACCCCGTTCACCTCTTCTATGTAATCGAGCAACAGATCGAGCGTGAACAGTTCCCTCAAGAGACGGCAGAGCGATACCTCGAGTTCTTAAAAGGTTATCTAGTGCCACGTTACGTCGAGTTTATCGGTAAAGAGATTCAGACCGCTTACTTAGAGTCTTACTCTGAATACGGACAAAACATCTTCGATCGATATGTCACTTACGCCGATTTCTGGATTCAAGACCAAGAGTATCGCGATCCAGAGACAGGGCAATTGTTTGATCGATCAGCATTGAACAATGAGCTAGAAAAAATCGAGAAAACAGCCGGCATTAGTAATCCAAAAGATTTCCGAAATGAAATCGTTAACTTCGTGCTTCGTGCACGAGCAAACAATAACGGGACCAATCCAGTTTGGACAAGTTACGAAAAACTTCGCACTGTGATTGAGAAAAAAATGTTCTCCAATACCGAGGAACTGTTACCAGTTATCTCCTTTAACACTAAAACCTCTTCTGATGATCAGAAGAAACACGATGATTTTGTCGCCCGTATGATGGAAAAGGGCTACACAGAGAAGCAAGTTCGCTTGCTATCTGAATGGTATCTACGCGTACGTAAATCATCATAGCAGCAGTGTTTTAGCCCGTACTTCACCTGCCAGTCTATTTTATTCTGGCAGGTGTTAGGTGCAAGATTGATCCAGCCCTCGTTGCAGGGCTTGTATGAGATAAGGGGTGACTCATGGCGCAATTTATTGACCGACGACTGAACGGCAAAAATAAAAGTGCTGTAAACCGCCAGCGCTTTTTGCGCCGCCATAAAGATCAGATTAAAGAGTCTGTGGCGGATGCAGTAAATCGCCGTTCAATCACCAACACCGAAACTGGTGAAGATGTCGCTATTCCGCACAAGGACATCAAAGAGCCTGTATTTCATCAAGGCAAAGGCGGCCTAAAAGAACGCGTGCATCCGGGTAATGACCAATTTATCACCGGGGACAAAATTGAACGCCCTAAAGGGGGTGGACAAGGGGGCGGTTCCGGAGAGGGTGATGCCAGCGCGGACGGCGAAGGCCAAGATGATTTTGTTTTCCAGATTTCTAAAGATGAATACTTAGACATCCTATTTGAAGATCTTGAACTGCCAAACTTAGAAAAAAATCAGATTAATAAAATCACAGAATGGAAAACCCACCGTGCTGGTTATCAAACGGCTGGGGTTCCCGCCAATATCGCGGTGGTCAAATCTCTACAGCAATCTCTCGCGCGACGTACCGCCATGACAGCAGGCAAAAAAAGGATGCTACGTGAGTTAGAGGAAGAGCTCGACCGCGTAAAAATGTCTGAGCCAGCTCAGATGCTCGAAGAACAGCGTATACAGAACGAAATCAAAGATCTGCGTCGTCGAATTGAAACTGTGCCCTTCATCGATACCTTCGACTTACGCTTTAAAAACTACGAACGCCGCCCTATTCCTTCAAGTCAGGCTGTGATGTTCTGCCTGATGGACGTGTCCGGCTCAATGGACCAAGCGACGAAAGACATCGCGAAACGTTTTTATGTCTTGCTCTATCTCTTTCTAACGCGCACATATGAGAACGTCGATGTGGTGTTTATACGCCATCATACTCAGGCTAAAGAGGTCGACGAACATGAGTTTTTCTATTCCCAAGAAACCGGGGGAACCATTGTTTCAAGTGCATTAAAACTGATGAATGAAATTGTCGCTGAACGTTACCCTGTTGGTGAATGGAATATCTATGCTGCGCAGGCTTCAGACGGTGATAACTGGGCCGATGACTCACCGCGTTGTCGCGAACTACTGACCAAACATTTGCTGCCACACTGCCAGTATTATTCTTATATCGAAATTACTCGTCGTTCACATCAAACCTTGTGGCATGAGTACGAAAAACTCGAAGGGAGCTTCCCTAACTTTGCGATGAAAAATATTCGCAGCGTAGAGGACATTTTCCCAGTGTTTAGAGAGCTTTTCAGAAAAGAGACTGCTTAGGGAGGCCGTATGACAACAAAAACTAAAAAGCCAACGAAAAGCAAAGCATTGCCGGACGGTCCAGACTGGACGTTCGATTTGCTTGAGCAATACCATGTTGAAATTAAGCGAGTGGCTGACCACTACAAGCTTGACGCCTACCCTAACCAGATCGAAGTGATCACTTCAGAACAGATGATGGATGCCTACTCAAGCATTGGTATGCCCATCAACTATAATCACTGGTCATTTGGTAAGAAATTTATTCAAACCGAGCAAGGCTATAAACATGGCCAAATGGGCCTTGCTTACGAAATCGTCATTAATTCAAACCCCTGTATTGCCTATTTGATGGAAGAAAATACCGTCACTATGCAGGCTTTGGTCATGGCACACGCCTGCTATGGTCACAACTCGTTTTTCAAAGGCAATTACTTATTCCAGACTTGGACGGACGCAAGTTCTATCATCGATTATCTGTTGTTCGCTAAGAACTACATCGCTGAGTGTGAGCAAAAATATGGAGTTAAGGAAGTCGAAGCGCTATTGGATTCCTGTCATGCGCTGATGAACTTCGGTGTTGACCGCTACAAGCGCCCTGAGAAAATTTCCATCGCGGAAGAGAAGTCTCGCCAAGAAGAGCGCGAAGCCTACCTACAATCCCAAGTCAACGACTTGTGGCGTACCGTTCCTAAATCAAAGGTAGAACCTGACAACGAAAAGGCGCGTTTCCCCTCTGAACCTCAGGAAAACATCCTGTACTTCATAGAGAAACACGCGCCACTCCTTGAGCCGTGGCAACGTGAAATCGTGCGCATTGTGCGTAAGATCAGTCAGTACTTCTACCCACAGAAACAAACCCAAGTGATGAATGAAGGGTGGGCAACATTTTGGCACTATACGATCCTCAATCATCTCTATGACGAAGGATTAGTCACCGACCGTTTTATTCTTGAGTTCTTGCATAGTCATACTGGTGTCGTCGCACAACCGCCATACAATAGCCCCTATTTCAGTGGTATTAACCCCTACGCACTCGGATTCGCTATGTTCCGCGACATCCGTAGAATTTGCGAAGAGCCGACCGATGAAGATCGCGAGTGGTTCCCAGATCTTGCCGGAACAGATTGGTTAGAAGCGGTTCACTTTGCGATGAAAAACTTTAAAGATGAAAGCTTTATTAGTCAGTATCTTTCACCAAAGTTGATGCGCGACTTTAAGCTTTTTGCCATCGTCGATGATGACCGAAAAAATTATATCGAGGTGAGCGCCATTCATAATGACAGTGGTTATCAAGCGATAAGAGAAAAGCTCGCCTCTCAGTACAATCTGTCTAACCTGGAACCCAATATTCAGGTATTTAACGTAGATGTTCGTGGTGATCGTTCACTCACTCTACAATACGTTCCACACGATCGTATCCCTTTAGATGACAGCTATGAGGAAGTGTTAAAACACTTGTACCGTTTGTGGGGATTTGACGTCAAACTGGAGGAACTAAAAGACAGTGGTCGCAGAGAGATACTAGGAGCTTGTCCAAAACGAAATGATTATGACGCGAAAATATAGATGTTAAAAAAGGCCCCTCGGGCCTTTTCTTTTATCGGTTAGCGATGATTTTTCTCACCACTTCAAGATCTTCTGGTGTATCTACACCCGCAGATGGCGCGTCTTTAGCAACTTCCACATGGATTTTTTCACCGTACCAAAGCACTCGTAGCTGCTCTAAACACTCAATTTTCTCAAGCACGGTAGGTTGCCAATTGATGTAAGTATTGATAAATCCAGCACGGTAAGCATAGATACCAATATGACGCATTAAAGGTTGCGCGATACTCTTTGAGTCATTAGCAAAATTGTCACGATCCCATGGAATCGTTGCACGGCTAAAGTACATCGCATACCCGTCTTTATCCGTCACCACTTTTACCGCGTTTGGATTGAACACTTCCGACTCATGGTCGATTTCTACCGCTAGCGTCGCCATTGGCGCTGCACTACTGGCTAAGTTGCGTGCAACTTGAGCGATAATACTTGGTGGGATTAATGGCTCATCACCCTGAACATTGACAATAATGTGATCGTCAGGAATTGCCATTTTTTCAACGACTTCAGCAAGACGCTCTGTACCCGATTCATGGTCTGGCGAAGTCATGCATACTTCACCACCAAACGCTTTAACAACGTGCTCAACGCGGCTATCGTCTGTCGCGACAATCACCTTATCTGCACCAGCTTGGATCGCTTGCTCATACACCCATTGAATCATCGGCTTACCGCCAATGTCTGCCAGAGGTTTACCTGGCAGGCGCGTCGATTGATAACGTGCTGGGATAACAACCGTAAATGACATTATCTGCCCTCGTCCATTGAGATATTGCGTGCTTCTGGTTCAAGAAGCACAGGGATTCCCTCTTTGATCGGATAGGCTAAACGATCCAGTTTACACACTAACTCTTGCTTTTCCTTATCGAACGCAAGCTTACCTTTACATACCGGACAGGCAACAATCTCAAGCAGACGGTGATCCATATTTTTCCTTAACCTCTTTAATCATATTTAAAATACGCGCTTCATCACTTGGACTAAACACTGCGCTAACGGGTAGATACCACCAATTATCTTTCGCGTAGCTCGCGCATTTTACTGCATCTTTCTCCGTCATAATCAGATGTTTGCCTTTATTGGCAAGTTGCTCTAATTCTGACGGTTCAAAATCTTTATGGTCAGCAAAACCCTGTTGGTAGGTAGGCTTTGCTCCTAAACTTTCTAACGTCTTAAAAAACCTTGGTGGATGACCGATTCCTGCCATTGCGACTAACTGCTCTCGAATAGAAGAAATATTCGCTCGTTGACCCGTTTTTAAGTTTATCACTTGGTCTGGTTTAAGCGTCATGGCCGCTTCGCCTTGTAACGCTTTACCACCATTCGTGATGATGAGGTCGACTTCAGCCAAACGTGCGACGGATTCTCTTAATGGCCCCAAAGGCAGTAGTGACTCATTGCCAAATCGCCTAACGCCATCCACTACCACGATTTCAATGTCTCTCTCAAGAGCGTAATGCTGCAAACCATCATCAGTAATGATGATATCGACACCCATAGGAAGCAAGGCGTTTACCGCTTCACTGCGTTTGGGGGAGACGGCAACCGGCGCTCCGGTTCGCTTAGAAATCAACTTCGGCTCATCACCACAATGTTGAGTTGGGGTATCATCGCCAACAACCAATGGGTATGAGGGCGCTTTTGCACCATAGCCACGAGAAACCACACCTGGTTTATAACCTAACGCTTGTAGTTGTTCCACCAACCAAATCACGACCGGAGTTTTACCATTTCCCCCTGCCGTAATGTTGCCAACCACGACCACAGGCACAGGAGCTCGGTAGCTTGGTTTAACATTAGACTGATATTTGATGCGACGGGAACGGCTAATAACCCCAAACAACTGGCTTAATGGCCACAAAAGTGGCCATAGGAGATATTTGACGGGGTGGTTTTCGAACCAGATTTTCTCAATCAAGATTACCCACCAAACTGAATACGATGCAGTTGCGCGTAAGCACCGTTTTTCTCGATTAAGTCTTGATGACTACCACGTTCAACAATCTCACCTTCATCAACAACGAGAATTTCATCTGCGCTTTCGATCGTAGACAGTCGGTGGGCGATAACCAATACCGTTTTATCTTTTTGCAGTTCATCAAGCGCAGACTGGATAGCCTTCTCAGACTCGGTATCCAACGCTGACGTTGCCTCATCTAGAATCAGTACTGGCGCATCACGTAACAATGCTCGGGCGATCGCGATACGCTGACGTTGACCACCCGATAGGCTGGCACCATTTTCACCAATAACCGTATCTAAGCCATCATCCATTTTGTCAATAAAGTCCATCGCATAAGCCAATTTGGCTGCGTGCTCTATCTGTTCACGGCTGTATTTCTCTGTTGCCGCATAGGCGATGTTATTGGCAATAGTGTCGTTAAACAGGTGTACGTTTTGCGAAACTAACGCGAAGTGTGAACGCAGATTACTAAGTTGATAATCACGAATATCATGCTCATCGAGGCAGATGCTACCAGAGTCAACATCGTAGAAACGGGTAAACAGGCTTGCGATAGTACTCTTGCCTGAACCTGAACGACCGACCAAGGCGACCGTTTTTCCTCGAGGAATTTTAAAGCTGACATCGACTAACGCAGGTTTTTCTTTGCCTTCGTAAGTAAAGGTGACTTCCTTCACTTCAATATCACCGCGGGCACGCTCAACCTGATATTTGCCATTATCTTGCTCGGTTTCAAGATCCATTAATGCAAATAAGGTCTGGCTGGCTGCCATACCACGTTGAAATTCAGACGTTACGTTTGTCAGTGCTTTGAGAGGACGCATCAGACCAAACATAGCAGAAAAGACTACGGTAAATGTGCCTGGAGTCAGGTCAGAGCGAATAGAATCGACACTTGCAAGAAACAGGACAACAACAAGTGCAATTGAAGCGATAAGCTGTATCACTGGGTTCGCGATGGCTTGAGCCGCGACTAACTTCATCGACTGCTGGCGCATCTGATTACTTACAGCATCAAAGCGTTCGCTTTCGATTTTCTGACCACCATAGCTCAATACGACTTTGTGACCTTTGAGCATCTGTTCAGCTGACGAAGTGACATGTCCCATTGCATCCTGCATATTCTTTGAGATCTTACGGAAACGCTTCGAAACGACACCAATACCCCAAGCCACCAGCGGAGCAACAACAAATAGCACCAGTGACAACTGCCAACTGTTCCAGAACATCAGTACCAAGAGACCAATAATACTCGCACCTTCACGAACAATACTGACCAATGCACGGCTAGTTGCACCGGCTACTTGTTCAGAGTCGTAGGTAATTCGAGAAAGAAGACCACCAGCCGACTCTTTATCAAAGTAGGTCACGGGCATGTGCATAAACTGATTGAAGATCGCACGTCTCATCTCCATCACCACATTGCCAGAAACCCAGCTCAGACAGTAGGTCGAGACAAAGCCACTTAGACCGCGTATCACCATCATGCCAAAAATGATCAGTGGCAATATGCGTAAGAAATTAGATTCTGCGTTACCAAAACCTTCATCTAGAAGGGGTTTAAGCAGAGAGACCATGTAAGTATCAGCAACCGCATTAATGACCAATGCGACAACGGCAACCGCTAGACCTGCCTTGTATAGGCGAATATAAGTCCACAAGCGTTTAAAGGTTTGCCAAGTAGTTTCGTCTTGATTCAGAGACATAGAAATGCTTATTTTTCTTTTACAATATTGCGGTTATTCTACTCCCTTACGCAGCATCTGCCTATACCAAGTCCCCCCTTTCAACCACCTAAGTGCGCTTGTCTGGGTGTAATTTGGATAAAATTCGACCGTAATTTGACCATCATTGGCGGTATCTAGCCATGTTGCGCCTGCATTTTCATATCGGTGGACAACTTGCTGACTAGGCAAATTCCACCGTCCCTTTTTACCGACAGAGGCAATCGCAATGTCTGCTGACACCGCATTGATAAACGGCAAAGTCGAAGAGGTAATGCTGCCATGATGAGGGACAACAATAATATCCGCGTTAAGATTGTCGACCTGACGTAGCAACAACCATTCGGTTACCGAAACAATATCCCCCGTAAGCAGCACACTTTGCCCTTGTATTGTATGCGTCAGCCTCACTACACAAGAGTGAGCATTAAAGGCACGCTCGACACTCTTTGGCGGCCACAGTGCTTCAATTTCGATCTCTTGCCATTGCCACTTGTTCCCAGCGATGCATTCTTGTCCAGCAGCAAGACGTTGACTACTGATGAGGTTTTCCGGTTGCCAAGAACCTTGTATTTCCATCCAACCACCGGCATGGTCATTATCGAAATGGCTGAGAATCAAAAAATCGACGTTCTCAATACCACTATACCTGATATGAGGAGAGACAATTTGCTCGGCAAAACTTGAGTTGTTCCAGGCCGCTCCCGTATCGTAAACAAGCACACTCTGCCCTTGTTGCACCACAATAGCTAGCCCGTGGCCAACATCCAAAGCGGTCAACTTCCATGTTGGCGCTGGCGACCAATCGGTGACACCCAAGGTAATAACACCGAATACTAGCAGACGGTTTCGCCGCCTTACTAGAATGATCACAGGCGCTACCACCACCGTCACCATTATCCACTTTAGCTGTGTATTTGATAGGTCCAGCCATCCCCAATGAGCGTTAGCAATCATCCAACTCACCGGGAAAAGGCTGCCATCGACTGCCCACCATAGCCATGACGTGCTATCTGCCAACAACGAGCCAAGCAAAGCGAGAAAGGCTAAAGGCATCACGACAAAACTAAACCAAGGCACAAACAACAGGTTATAAATCACCGAGCCAATACTGAGTCCCTGATATAGGTAAACCACTAATGGTGCCATAGCAATGACAAGCAGCAACTGGAGTCTCAATAAACCCTCGAGCCAGCTTAGCTTCTCCCTTATCAGAGAACGATTTAGCATGATAATGGCGACAGCATACATAGACATCCACAAGCTACGACTTAACACTGAGAATGGTTCCATCGCGACCAGAAAAGCGAATACAAGAAGCCAACGATAACTGCTGGGCAAACTACCCGCTCGATAGTGCGTCACACTCACTAAACAGCACATCAACCAAGCACGTTGAGTGGGAATAGAGAAACCCGCTAACCACGCGTAGCACCATGCAAGCAGCAACCCCAAAAAAACCGGGGTCCAGCGTAACGCAGCGCTCACTCGCATCGCTACCAGCCCAAGTGACCAACCAAAAGTAAATACAATCGCGATATGAAGGCCAGAGATTGAAATCAGGTGACTTAAACCACTTTGTTTAAGTTGCTGCCAGGTTTGAGCAGAAATCTCATCACGTACACCAAAGATCACGGCTAAGATCATGCCTCTAAATTCGCGGCTAGCTAGATGGCGGCTGACTTTATCTAGCAGCCGAGTTCTTAGTGATTCACGGGTGATGGCATAGTAGCTGCGCTTACTGTTTATCGACAGTGACGCCACTATCGATTGCTCAAGCGCGTATTTCTCAGCATCAAACCCAACTGAGTTCATCAATCCATAAATTGCACTCACTTTTACACTGGCTGAAATCACATCTCTCGGTTTTAGCTTGATCGGCCCCTTTAACCTCACTTTCGGGCACGCTAAACTGGTCAAAGCTTGGCCATTGATTGATCTAACTATAACTATGCCTTGAAAGCCGTAGTTTATTGGTTTAAAAAGGCTATCAACATCAGCAATTATGGTAATATCCTGACCTGCTTGAAAAAGCATCTCTGTTTGATATCGCAGTAAGTTGCCGTGCAATAGGATGACGACACACGCTAAGGCTATTCCTGAACAATATCTGGCTTTTCTATACTTGAAGGAAGCAAGCAACACAGCCAGAGGAAGCAGCATATAATGCCAACTGGGCATGCTGAACCAGTAAGGGCTAGTCGTGATTAACAAAGAGAACGAAATTAGCGTCCAATAATTTAAGTAGAGAGTCATATTCCCCTATGCCAAGAAAATTTATTAAACGCTTTATGCCTGACCACGAAGTAATTAAGCGTCAAAAGGCACTAAAGATTTTTGGCAACGTGCTTTACAACCCTAACCTATGGTGTCTTAACCGTCGTTCAGCCGCCGGTGCCTTTGCAGTAGGGTTATTTATGGCGTTTGTTCCTCTGCCAAGTCAGATGATCATGTCAGCAGGTCTCGCGATCATGTGTGGCGTGAACTTACCCCTCTCTGTTGCACTCGTTTGGGTCAGTAACCCTGTAACCATGCCCGTTTTGTTCTACTTCGCGTATAAGATTGGCGCGTGGGTAATGCACGTCCCACCTCAAGACTTTCATTTTGAGCTTTCTTGGGAGTTTATTCTCCACCAGATGACCACTATTGGCCCTCCATTCCTACTAGGCTGCATGATCTGTGGCATAGCCTCAGCAATGGCCGGCTACTTTGGCATCAAAGCCCTTTGGCGTTATTCGGTTGTACGCAGCTGGCAAAAACGAAAAATCAGAATAAGTGGCTTGTTGAAGAAGTAAACTTGCGATGTGCAATTGCGCAGGACAGATTTGCCAGACATGTAATTGAGATGTCGAATGGAGTAAATTACCACCTTCTAAAGAAGGTGGCTTTGTGTGAGCCCCCTAAAAGGGGGCCTTTGTTTAGTCCAGCGCTAATTGTTGCTGTTCCACGCGCTCTTTCTTCTCCTGATGTCTTACATAACGTCGAATGATTTCTTCATTAATTCC